>CAUQPD010000038.1:0-13690 GCA_963519935.1 uncultured Streptococcus sp. | reverse complement strand
TGAGTTGGTCATTTGGCAAGAGTTTGACCATTTCTTGGGCTAAGCCACCGCTAGCACCTGTAATGAGAATTGTTCGCATACTTATCCTTTTTCAATCTTTTAGATTTTCACTTCTTCCAAGTCTTTAACCACATGGACATTTTCAAAAACAGTTGCCGCATCTTTCTTGAGCTGACTGATATCTTTTGAGAGGAAACGAGCACTGATATGATTGAGCAAGAGGCGTTTAGCACCGGCTTCTGCTGCTACTTGTGCTGCCTGCATATTAGTTGAGTGACCGTGGTTGCGGGCAATCTTCTCATCACCCTTACCATAAGTCGACTCATGGACAAGAACATCTGCATTGACAGCTAGACGCACACTGGCATTGGTCTTTCTAGTGTCACCAAGTATGGTGATAATCTTACCAGGACGGGGCGCTGAGATATAGTCTGCTGCCTTGATTTCAGTGCCGTCTTCTAAGACAACATCCTGACCGTTTTTAATTTTTCCAAAGAGCGGTCCGAACGGAACGCCAGCAGCCTTGAGTTTTTCAGCATCTAAGGTTCCTTCTAAGTCCTTTTGCATGACACGATAACCAACACAGAAAATAGTGTGGTCCAACTCCTCTGCATACACAGTAAATTTATCGGTCTCAAAGATTCTCCCTAGAGAATCTTGGTCAAATTCATGGAAATGAATCTTATAGGGCAGGCGTGAACCTGACACACGAAGACTGGTTAAGACAAAGGACTTAATCCCTTGAGGTCCATAGATGTCCAAATCTGTCTGCTCTTCATTGGCCTGAAAGGCACGGCTAGAAAGAAATCCTGGCAATCCAAAGATATGGTCTCCATGCAAGTGAGTGATAAAGATTTTGCTAACCTTACGTGGTCGGATTGTAGTTTCCAGAATGCGATTTTGCGTTCCTTCTCCACAGTCAAAGAGCCAAACCTCGTTAATCTCATCCAAGAGTTTCAAGGCAAGACTTGAAACGTTGCGGGCTTTGGAGGGCTGACCAGCCCCTGTTCCTAAAAATTGAATATCCATTCGATACTTCCTAATTAATCAATATATAACATAGCAGTACGGTTTTCCGATCGGAAATAGCACTTGCCAGAAAAAGCTCTAGCTTCTTGCAGTAAATCCTCTTGGCTATAGCCTTTGAGACGTTTGCGACCATCAGCTAAACTTTCCAAATCAGTCAAAGCTGTGAGACTTTTTACGCTAACAACTTCCTCGTCCCCGACAGACTTCAAGTAAATCTTTCCAGACTCTTCAAAGACCAACTGATGAGGGAAAATCTGAGCAATTTCAAAGAGCAAGTCAGCTGTGATTGCTTCCTCAGTTTCTGAGAATATCCTTCCCAGTCCTTCACTCTCATAGCAAAATCCAAAAGATTTGCCAGATAAATTAAGACGAATAAAAGGCTTATTTTCAAAGGTGAAACTTGGATCAGCATTGTAGAGATTCAGTTCATGACTGACTTCTAAAAAATAATCCGTCGCAGCTTCAGGACTCTTTTTCTGGTAGAGTTCAGCAAAGTAGGCATTGACTACACTCGGAGGAGGTGTGATGAGAGCCAACTGCTCTTGCTCTGTTTTGCCAGCTAGAAGTTGATCCAGATAGACCTTATCCAAACTTGTATAACCCCCATACTTTAGAGCCAAAGTTTTAATATCAGTCATAAAATTCCTCTAACCTCCATTTGTTTTTCTCGGAAATGTAGCCTGTAATCACTTCTCCATCATCTTGGTAGTCACGATCTTCAAGAATCGCTACACTTTCCAAATCATGAATCTTGTAGGACTTAGAAAAAGGCACCCGTAGAGTAAAGGCTTCAAAAATCTCCTTGATTTTTTCTAAAAATAAAGCCTGCAACTGCTCACGACTATCCTCAGACTTGGCAGAAATGAGGGCATACGGCGTTTGAGTAGGCGTAAAATCCTCCACCAAATCCGCTTTATTGTAAAGAGTCAAGCGAGGAATATCCTCCATATCCAAGTCTTTCATGATAGACAGAACCGTTTTTTCATGCTCCTCGTGATAAGGATTGCTGGCATCGATGACATGAACCAAAAGATCCACATGCTTGCTTTCTTCCAAAGTTGACTTGAAACTGGACACCAATTCAGTTGGCAAATCCTGGATAAAACCAACCGTATCAGTCAAGGTAACCTGAAGATTGCCCCCAAGATGGATACTCTTTGTCGTCGCATCCAGGGTCGCAAACAGCTCGTCTGCTTCGTACTGGGTCTTACTGGTTAAGCTGTTCATGATAGTTGATTTCCCAGCATTGGTGTAGCCAATCAAGCCAATCTTAAAGGTGCTTGACTCCAAGCGTTTTTCTCTGACTGTCGCCCGATTTTTCTCTACCACCTTGAGCTGGCGTTCGATATCTGTGATTTGATTGCGAACACTACGACGGTTCAGTTCCAACTGACTCTCACCTGGACCACGGGAACCAATTCCCCCTGCCTGACGGCTGAGCATTATCCCCTGACCAACCAAGCGAGGCAAGAGATATTTGAGCTGGGCTAGGTGGACTTGGAGTTTCCCTTCATGGCTTCGAGCCCGCATAGCAAAGATATCCAAAATCAACTGCATACGGTCAATGACCTTGGCACCCAGAACTTCCTCTAGATTGACATTTTGCCGTGGTGTCAGACGGTTGTTGACAATGACAGTAGTAATTTCCTCAGCATCCACCATGAGCGCAATTTCTTCCAACTTACCAGATCCGACAAAAGTCTTGGAGTCATACTTTTCACGTTTTTGCCTGTAGCTATCTACAACGACTGCTCCAGCAGTCTTAGCCAGACTGGCCAGCTCTTCCATGGAGAGGTCAAAATTATCCATGCCCTGCAATTCCACACCAATCAGCAGAACTCGCTCCTCTTTTTTCTCCGTTTCAATCATGTAAAAACTCCTCTATCTGGCTTAAAATGCGGTCCTGCACGTCAGGCTCTCCTATCTGATAAAAGGTAACCTGCATACGATTACGGAACCAGGTCAACTGACGCTTAGCAAAACGACGAGTCGCCTGCTTGAGACTCTCGCTTGCTTCCTCTAAAGTCTGCTCCCCACGGAAATAAGGAAAGAGTTCCTTGTAACCAATGCCTTTAGCTGCCTGCACATCTGGATAATGGTCAAAGAGCCACTTGGCCTCATCCAAAAGCCCAGCCTCAAACATCAGATCTACTCGGCGATTGATACGTTCATAAAGCTGACTGCGTTCATCATCCAAGCAGATAATCAAAGGTTCATAAGGACTTTCCTGATTTTCCAAATCCTGACCAAAATGGGCAATCTCCAAGGCACGCATAGCACGACGACGGTTAAACTGGGGAATTTCAAGACCTGCTTGCTCCACAAGATGGGCTAATTCCTCATCTGAATAAGGCTCCAAACTAGCCCGATAAGCTACAATCTCCTCATGAGGTGTTTCCCCACCTAGATGGTAGCCTTCTAACAAGCTCTGGATATAAAGCCCAGTCCCACCAGCGATAATGGCTAGCTTGCCACGGCTTTGAATATTCTCAATAGCCTTCTTAGCTTCTGAAACAAAATCAAAAGCCGAGTAAGACTCGGTCACCTCTCTGACATCAATCAAATGATGAGGAACAGCTGCTTGCTCCTCTGGGCTAGCCTTGGCCGTCCCAATATCTAGCCTTCTGTATACTTGCTGACTGTCACCGCTGACCACCTCTCCACCAAAGCGCTTAGCTACTTCAATAGCAAGGGCTGTTTTCCCAACAGCAGTCGGTCCAACAATCACAATTATTTTTGTTTTCATCTTTTTTCCTTGAAAAATTCCCATTTTTTCGTTACTATTATTATATCACAAAAAGGTCAGTCAGAAAAATGTGACCTCTTGAAGAGGCTGGCTGATTGAGAAGATAAAGGAGGAAGACTCATGGCTAAAGGATTCGCTAAAGGTCTTGTAACAGGTGTCGCAGGAACTGTCGCTGCCGTCGCAGGTGCAGTATACGCATTTAAAAAGAAAGTGATTGAACCAGAAGAGCAAAAAGCAGCTTTCATCGAAGAAAACCGTAAAAAAGCAGCTCGCCGTCGCGTATCACATTAAGCAACAAAAGAAGTTGAGAAATCTCAACTTCTTTTTATTTTCTTAAATAGCCAAATCAAACTTCAGTTGTGGCTTGACTGGATCATAGTCAACCAACTCAAAGTCTTCCGCTTTGATATCAAAGAAATTGGTCCCATCAGGAACATTTAAAACCAAGCGTGGTTGGCAGTTTGACGGCTCACGGCGGAGCAATTCCTGAGCTTGTTCAAACTGATTATCATAGATATGAAGGTTGTTGATAAAATAGAAAAACTTCCCAACCTTCCAGCCGAAATGCTTGGCAATCATCATTTGAAGAGCTACGTACTGCATAGCGTTAATGTGGTGAGCCACCAGCATGTCATTCGAACGCTGGGTCAAGGTCGCATCCAGATAGATTTCCCCATCAATGCGACGGACATCAAACATGGTCTGAAAGGCGCATGGAAGGAGGCCGTCTGTCTCCTCAAAAGCTTGGTAATCCCAGAGTGAGATGATATTGCGACGATTCCAAGGGTTGGCTTCCAACTGCTTGAGAATCTTATTAATGATATCGTGTTTCTTAACGACCGCCCCATAGCGTTCACCGATGGTTCCCGTATCTCCCACTTCCCAGTCATTCCAGTAGTGAACATTGTACTTGCTATTTAGCACTTCTAGGCTATTAGACTGATCTTGGTAGATCCAGAGTACTTCCTTGATGGCGGATTTGATTGCAATGGGACGCAAGGTTGTGATGGGAAATTCCCCCATAGCCAAGTCATACTCGGCAAAGGCACCCGTTACGTACTTGGAGTTGGCTACGGTCCCATCCTTATACTTGGGACGTGCCTGCTCAGAAAAGACACCATCTTTGAGGATTCGTTCAATATTTTCTTTAAAAATCGTATCTGCTTTTGTCATTTACTCTCACCTCATTTATTGTCCTAACTAGTATAGCATAAAAAAAGAAAGGAGGAAAATCACTGGCTTTAAAGTAGCGTTTTCCCCTTTTTATTATCTTATTGCAATACAAGTGATGCTGCTCCGATAACTCCAGCGTCATTTCCTAGAGTTGCAAGAGCTAATTTAGTTGATGTGCGTACTTGTGGGAAAGTATTTTCGTCGTAGACTTTTTGAACACCTTGTAGAAGGAATTCTCCCGCAGCTGATACACCACCACCGATAACGATTGTTGATGGGTTTAGGATTGATCCGATGTTAGCACAAGCGATTCCCAAGTAACGTGAGAAGTTACGGTAAACGATCAAGGCAAGGTCGTCCCCTTCTTTTGCAAGGTCAAAGACAGTTTTAGCAGTTACTTCTTCACCGTCGTCGATCAAGCGTTTCAAGGCCGCATCGCCTTCGTATTCATCTGCATAACGACGTGTCAAGTTGACAATCCCTGTTGCAGAAGCAACTGTCTCAAGACAGCCTTTTTTACCACAGGTACATGCGATTGGTTGGTCAAAGTCAACAGTGATATGGCCAAGCTCACCTGCCGCTCCAGCAACACCGTGGAGAAGTTTTCCTTCTGCCACGATACCGCCACCAACACCGGTACCAAGTGTCATAAAGACAACGTCTGGTTGGTTGTCACCAGCACCCATCCAGCGCTCACCAAGAGCAGCTACATTGGCATCATTATCAATGAAGAATGGAATCCCCAAGGCTTTTTCAATCTTTTCTTTAATCGGTTGAAGGGTTTTCCAGTTGAGGTTGTAGGCACCGATAACAGTCCCTTTTTCACGGTCAACCACACCAGGTGATCCCATTCCAATACCTCGGAAATCCGTAGCTGACAATCCAAGCAAGTCCAAACGATGCTGAATAGACTCAATCATATCATCTACAATATGGCTTCCTTCGTCCAAAATATTGGTCTTAATAGACCATTTTTCTTGGATTTCTCCCTCTTGAGTTAAAATTGCGAACTTGACAGATGTTCCACCAAGGTCAATCCCAATAATCTTTTGACTCATCGTCTTCTCCTTTTTAATTGAAAATGCTTACAGATATAGTATAACAAAATCGTCTCTTTTGTGCAAAGGTTTGCAGGCTACAAACCAAAATTAAAACATCTCATTTACTTCACTATTTGTAAAAATTAGTCACCCAAATGTTGAATGGCATAGTTGGCTTCTTCTTTGGTAAATTTTCTAAAATAAGGAGAAGTTAGCCTCTCATAAATTTCTGTCTTTGATAAATTGGCATTCTTTCGGTATTCTCTTGCTTGAGCTAAGGCATTCGCCTTATAGTCTGCTTGCAAATGATTGATAGCATATTGTGCAGTGTCACTATTAAAACCTTCATAAATTAACATCTCATAAATTCTTTTTTTTGACAAATGAATCCTATTATAATCTTGTGCTGTCTTTAAAGCTGCTGAGTATGGATTCCCGGCTGCTGGTTTTGGTTGTCGCACACCATCGTTTCCTACATAGTAACGACCACCATCTACCCATTTACCCCTTACCATTTTGCCTTCAGAATTAACATAGTAACGGCCACCATCTACCCATTCATTCTTGGCCACCTTTCCATCTGATTTATAATAATAGTCTCCTACCCATTTATTGCGGGCAGTGCTTCCTTCTGGTGTTAAATCTAGTTTTTGAATGGCATAGTCTGCTTCTTCTTTTGTAAATTTTCTAAAATAAGGAGAAGTTAGCCTCTCATAAATTTCTGTCTTTGATAAATTGGCATTCTTTCGGTATTCTCTTGCTTGAGCTAAGGCATTCGCCTTATAGTCTGCTTGCAAATGATTGATAGCATATTGTGCAGTGTCACTATTAAAACCTTCATAAATTAACATCTCATAAATTCTTTTTTTTGACAAATGAATCCTATTATAATCTTGTGCTGTCTTTAAAGCTGCTGAGTATGGATTCCCGGCTGCTGGTTTTGGTTGTCGCACACCATCGTTTCCTACATAGTAACGACCACCATCTACCCATTTACCCCTTACCATTTTGCCTTCAGAATTAACATAGTAACGGCCACCATCTACCCATTCATTCTTGGCCATCTTACCATCTGATTTGAGATAATAATTTCCTACCCATTTGTTGCGAGCGTAGCTGCCTTCTGCTGTGAGATAATAATAGGAACCATAGTTTTTATCATAAATCCAGTCACTTTTAACCTTTTTTCCATCAGAATCAACATAATAACGACCACCATCTACCCATTCATTTTTAGCTCTCTTTCCATCTGATTTGAGGTAGTAATTTCCTACCCAGCCAGACTGAACTTTAGATTGTGATTTATCCTGTTTAGGAGTTGTTTCTTTAGCTTTTTCAGTCGGTTTTGATGCTGGTGTTTTTGGTTTCTCAGCAGGTTTTTGTGCTGGTGTTTTCGGTTTCTCAGCAGGTTTCGGTGCTGGTGTTTTTGGTTTCTCAGCGGGTTTCGGTGCTGGTGTTTTTGGTTTCTCAGCTGGTTTTGGTGCTGGTGTTTTTGGTTTCTCAGCAGGTTTTTGTGCTGGCGTTTTCGGTTTCTCAGCGGGTTTTGGTGCTGGTTTTGGTGCTGGTTTTGGTTGCCACACACCATCGTATCCTACATAATAACGACCACCATCTACCCATTCATTTTTGGCCATCTTACCATCTGATTTTAGATAGTAATTACCTACCCATTTGTTGCGAGCGTAGCTGCCTTCTGCTGTTAGATAATAATAGGATCCATAGTTTTTGTCATAAATCCACTCAGCTTTAGCCATCTTACCATCTGATTTAAGATAGTAATTGCCTACCCATGTGTTGCGAGCGTAGCTGCCTTCTCCTGTTAAATAATAGTATGACCCATAGTTATTGTCATAAATCCATTCATTTTTAGCTCTTTTCCCGTCTGATTTTAGATAGTAATTACCTACCCATGCGTTTCGAGCGTAGCTACCTTCTGCGGTTAGATAATAATAGGATCCATAGTTTTTATCATAAATCCATTCACTCTTAGCCATTTTACCATCTGATTTAAGATAGTAATTGCCTACCCAAGCATTTTGGACATAGTTTCCCGAAGCATTTAGATAGAAATAAGAATTAGCTTTTTTATCAAAAATCCACTTATTTATAACTTTAGTACCATTTTGATAGTACGATGAGCCTACCCAACCAGACTGAGCTGTAGATTTGGACTTATCCTCTTTAGGACTTGTATTTTTAGGTTTCTCAGCAGGTTTTTGAGCTGGTGTTTTCGGTTTCTCAGCTGGTTTCGGCGCTGGCTTTGGCGCTGGTTTTGGTTCTGGTTTCGGTGCTGGTGTTTTTGGTTTCTCAGCAGGATTTTGCGCTGGTGTTTTCGGTTTCTCAGCAGGATTTTGCGCTGGTGTTTTCGGTTTCTCAGCTTGATTTGGCGCCGAAGTTGTATTCTCTTTTACAACCTTACCATTTTTAGATGCATCCTTTTCTTGAGCAGAAACATGCTGAGCCGAAAAAGGAAAGTCTCCAGTTGTATCTGTAAGTGAAAGAAGTCCCAGTGTTGCAGTTGCTAAGCTGGTTACTAAAATTTTTTTTGATTTTTTCATAAAAATCTCCATTGTTTTAATGATTTATACCTATAGTATACCATATACTTAATTTTTTTTACATTCAAATAATAACTATTTATGAAAGCCCTATTTTAAAATGAAGTGCAACACAAAAGACATGTTCATCTGATATACTAGAGTTGCGAAAAACAGTATAAAGGAAGATGAACATGTCCACTAATTATTCTCATACAAGCACTTATCTGAAGCTGAGCGAGTAGAAATTGAAGCTTATTTAAACGTAGGATTCAAACCTGCTGAGTTTGCTCGTAAACTGGGGGAAACTGCTCTACTATTACTCGTAAAATGAATCGTGGTTCCATAACACAAGTGAAATAAGTCAATGGGCAGAAGATCTATTACTTACACCATTATGCAGATGCTACCCATAACCGTTATCAGTATGCTAGAGAAGCCAGCTATTATTTGAAACTGGATCGTTTATCGGACGACTTTCTGAAAGAATTTACAGAACTAATGGGAGAGAAACCAACGGGACATAGCATAGATGCCTTTGTTCACACCTATAAACTCCAACCTCTTTTTGAAATTGGAAAATTCATTCTGTTCTGAGTGAAAAGACAATAGGAGAACCTTCTATTTTGAACTTGGCTATAGTCCGCAAAAAAAGCTGTTTGAGCTCACTCAAACAGCTTTAAAGATACTCTCTTAATTAGAGGAACAACTTTGTTGCACTTGACTTATCAATCAGTGTTAAAATAGTTATTCTAAATAATTAGTCACCCAAATGTTGAATGGCATAGTTAGCTTCTTCTTCAGTAAATTCTTCACCATAAGGCGAAACCAACTGATCGTATATTGCATCTTTCGATTTATTAAATTGTTTTTGGTAAATTTTAGCCTTTGCTAAGGCATTTGCCTTATAGTCTGCATTCAAATGATCGATGGCATATTGTGCGGCATCACTTGTAAATTTTTCTCCATATTGAGAAGTCAATTGTTTGTACAAACGCTTCTTAGACATATTTGCCCACGAATTGTAATTTTTTGCTTTCTCAAGAGCATTTGCATAGTCTGTTTTAGTCTGGTTAGAGCTGGACTGGCTAACTGACTGATTTTGCCATAAGCCATCAGAACCTACAAAGTAACGTCCACCATCAACCCATTCATTCTTGGCCATCTTACCATCGGACTTGAGATAGTAATTTCCTTGCCAACTGCTTTTAGCATATGATCCATCAGATTTGAGGTAATACCAGCCTTGGTAGCCTCCATCATAAATCCACTCGCTTTTAGCCATCTTACCATCGGACTTGAGATAGTAATTTCCTTGCCAACTGTTTTTTGCATAAGTACCATCTGATTTGAGGTAATACCAGCCTTGGTAACCTCCATCATACACCCACTCGCTACTAGCCATCTTACCATTTGACTTGAGATAATAATTACCTTGCCAGCTGTTTTTTGCATAAGTACCATCTGATTTGAGGTAATACCAGCCTTGGTAGACGTTGTCATAAAGCCATTCATTTTTAGCCATCTTGCCATCGGACTTGAGATAGTAATTTCCTTGCCAGCTGTTTGTAACATATGATCCGTCGGATTTGAGGTAATACCAAGCACCGTCACGATTCACCCAACCACTAGTTGTTCGACTAGATTGAGAATGAGATTGACGTGGTTTAAAAACACCTCGAGGGGCTTTTGAGCGTTCACAGGCAACTCCGTCACCATCTTTGTCTAGTCTAGAAGAATATCCAGGCTCTCCTCTATGAATATCAGAGTAGCCATTTTGCCATGCTTCTGTGCAACTAGAAAAGTGAATTGTATCATTAGCAAAAGTCGGTTGAGCAAGTATTGTCAAAACAGATAAACTAGCTAGACTAGTTTTTAAAAGAAAAGTTTTTTTCATCATTTCCTCCTTTAAAAGGACATCGTTTTCTTTTTATTTTATCAAACTTAATTCAACAATTCAAATTATTTAACATATTTATCATGTTGTTTTTAAATTTAAAGAATCATTTAGGATTCACTTCCAACTCATACAAACCTCTGACTGCGTTACAGCCATAGATAGCTTCTGCTTGGTTCAAGTCTGCCAAAGTCAGAACTTTTTCCTCTACCTGTCCTCTTTCCAGCAAATGCTGGCGGTAAATTCCTGGCAAAATCCCTAGACTGATAGGCGGTGTGTAGAGCTTACCATTAATTTTTAAGACCAGATTTCCAATAGAGGTTTCTAATAGCTCTCCTACCACATTATGGTAAATGATTTCCTGTTCCCCTAAGCTCAAGTGCGGTCTGTGAGTGGTTTTGAAGTAGGTAAATGATTGATTCAAATCTGCTTCTTGCAGACAAAGTTTGGCTTTGCAGAAACTTGGACTGAGGGGTGCTAAGATTTGGCGACTGAGTTCTATCTCTCCAGATTTGCTGAGACCAATTCGCAAACGGTAGTCTTGATTAACATCACAAACTTGGCACTCTTCCTCTATCTTTTGTCTCAGTTTTTTTGGATCAAGAGGATAGGCAAAATAACGGCTCGCCTTTGTCAGTCTTTCCAGATGTTGATCTTCAAACAGCAGGCTCTTCTGGCTGACTCTTCCTGTAGAAATCAATTTGAAACGAGCTTGTTTACGATAGAGAACAGCCGCCTTTTGATGAACTTCACGGTATTCAGACTCCCAGGTGCTATCCCAAGTAATCCCTCCGCCAACCCCATAGATGGCTTGGCCCTTGTGAAGTTGAATGGTCCGAATGGCGACATTAAAAATCCGTCGTCCATTTGGAAGCAAGAGACCAATCGTTCCACAGTAAACTCCTCTGGGTTGTAGCTCCAAGTCCTTGATGATCTCCATAGTCGCAATTTTGGGAGCTCCCGTTATGGATCCACAAGGAAAGAGAGAGCGAAAAATGGCAACCAAGTCCACATCCGGTCGCAACTGACTCTTGATGGTCGACGTCATCTGCCAAACAGTTGAATACTGCTCCACCTGACACAGACGCTCCACGTGCTCACTCCCCACCTCAGAAATACGGTTCATATCGTTGCGCAAAAGATCCACAATCATCATATTTTCAGAGCGATTTTTAGGATCCTGTTCTAGCCAGCTAGCTTGGGCAAGGTCTTCTTGGTCAGTCACTCCCCGCTGGGTTGTTCCTTTCATTGGGCGAGTCGTTAATTCACGGTCATTTTGCTCAAAAAAGAGCTCTGGACTCATGGAAATCACTGCCATCTCGTCATGTTCTACATAAGCATTGTAGCCCGCCTCCTGCTCTACCACCATGCGATTGTAGATGACAAAAGGATTGGCAATTAGGTCTTGCTTGAGTTGGACGGTGTAGTTGACCTGGTAGGTGTCCCCTTGACGCAAATGATGGTGAATCTGGGCAATAGCCTCTTCATAGTTCTCTGCAGATGTTTCTTCCTGCCACCTTGAAGGCAGATCTACTTCCTCATAAGTCAGAGGAATAGGCGATGTTTCTACCCTATCATGAACTGTAAAATATAGCAGATACTCGCCCAGTAAAGGAGCTTTATGAACTGCTAATTTCTCCTCAAATGCAGGTGCAGCCTCGTAACTAACGTAGCCCACCACATAATATCCTTGCTCTTGGTAGCTTTCCACTTGTGCTAGCAAATCCGCCACTTCTGCTAAATCTCTCGTTTTTAACTCTTTAATCGGCTGGGTAAAAGTGTATCTCTCCCCCAAAGCTCTAAAATCAATCACTGTTTTTCTATGCATATCTTAAGTATAGCACAAAAAAGCCGACCTAGAACAGCTAAATCCAGCTTTGTTTACTGATTTCTATAACGAAAAAAATTCTCTACCTTACTTTTTCTACTTTTGGCAATTCTCCATTAGATAGTACCCCTTCTTCTTGTAAAAACTGGTCTTATTTGGAGCACTTTACAACAAAAATCCAACAAAAAAGAACAGAGGAAGTCATGGTATCTATACCATTGTTTCCTCTGTCTTTTGCTTTTCTTCTTTTACTACAGAATAATTTCACGACTTTCTGATAGAATCTTCTGGATACTGCGCACGCGCACCTCCGATTAATTTTGGACGACTTGCAAGAGCCGTTACATGGGCATGCCCAATTTCTCTCAAAAGAGGGCGAATCGGAACCTGAACATGCTTGACATGCATGCCAATCGCAGTATCTCCGATATCCAATCCAGCATGGGCCTTGATAAATTCAACCTCAACTGGATCCTGCATAAACTTGAAGGCTGCCAACTGACCCGAACCTCCTGCATGAAGTGTAGGAAGGACACTGATGATTTCTAGACCAAACTGCTCTGCCACCTGACGTTCAACAACGAGGGCCCGATTGACATGTTCACAACCTTGAACGGCTAGATGAATTCCTTTTTCCTCTAGGATATCTAGGATGGTCTTCACAATGATTTCGCCAATTTCTTGGCTGGATTCCTTGCCAATCTGACCACCTATCACCTCACTAGAAGAAAGGCCCAAAACAAAGATAGCTCCTTGCTTCAAATTAGCTTTGTCTATTACATCTTCTACAATCTGGCTTGTTGCTCTTTGAATGTCTTTTTCCTTCATACTTGATACCTCTTTTGTCACTATCTATCATATCTTTTTTTACTGATTTTATCAAGGCCAACTAATCATTCTGATTTTTAAAAGCAAAACTCCCAGAATAGACTGGGAGTTAGCTAATTACTATTTTATTAATGTATATTTCAACTATCGTCCCTTTTGAAGGTACAGAATTGATCTTCATCTGATAATTGTCTCCAAAATGAAGTTTGAGTCGTTGGTCGACATTTTGAAGACCAACTCCCCCACGTTTGAGCTGACTTTGACTACTATCGCCAGCAGCTTGGAAACCAACACCATCATCCTCAATGCGGATGACAAGCCCTGTATCCTGTCTCTGAACAGAAACTTTAATATGACCCTGACCTTCCTTCTCCTTGATGCCATGGTAAAGAGCATTTTCTACAAGAGGTTGCAACACCAACTTGGGTAAGACTAGGTTACCAAAAGCAGGATCTTCATCAATCTCATACTCCAGCTTATCCCCATAGCGTTGTTTTTGGATAAAGAGGTACTGGCGGACATGATTGATTTCATCAGAAAGAGAAATCAAATCCTTTCCTTGATTGAGCGCCAAGCGGAAATAGGTTGCCAAGGACTTGGTCACCTGAACCA
>CAUQPD010000037.1:0-13833 GCA_963519935.1 uncultured Streptococcus sp. | reverse complement strand
ATTTACATGCACAAAATCCTTTTCATTCAGATTGATCTTTTATAGTTTTGATTATTTTTCTTCAAATCCTTACAAAAAATACCAAAATAGCCTGCAGCAATCAAACCTATTAAACTCCATTGCCAATCAAAAGATACTAGCGAACCTGTACGAATTAGATGAAGCGTAAGATTAAGACCTATTCCTAACAAAGGAAGTATAGTGGCTAGCTTAGGTAACAATGTATTGAGATTTAGGTTACGATTCATAGTTAATTTCCTTCTATATTTAGATTAACGTCTACTTCCTAGATAACGCCCATACATATAAGCAGCTACTCCTAATACACCCCAAGCTATTGCTGTGGAAGTAGTGATAATGAAGCCTCCTTCAGTAAGAGCCAAATCTTCTTCTGTCATGATATCAAATTTTTTATCCATTTCTTTCATTTTTCTCTCTCCTTTTTAAATAATACTGGCTAATCCAATAGCTACTCCAACCAAAATCCCTACTATTCCTAAATTAGTTCTTATTTCATTGATAATAACTAAAAGATGACTATTCAATAGCAGTTGCCATACACTAAAAATAGTTCTCTTTAAACCTTGTCTTTAGCTAAATCCAAGTAACTCATCATCAAAATAAGGATCGGAACAACTAATTCTGTTTGGAAATATTTTTCAACATTAAAGGTGATTACATTTAAATCTCCCAATATGCAAAGCACTCCAAAAATAATTAGAACTGCTCCCATTACATTTTTTAGATTTTTCATACAAGTCTACTTTTATCCAAATTTACGTTTTAAATCTTGACCAATTAATCGACCACCAAGGAAAATTGCTACTCCTCCAGCAATCATGGCTATGGTAATTAAGCCACCTTCTGTATTCATCAATTCTTCTTCTGTCAATTCTGTCCATTTATTTAAATTCATTTTTTCTCTCCTTATTATTACATAAAATAGCCCCAAGCAATACCACCAATTAGTAAGACACCTCCTACAACTACAGCGGTAACCGAGCCCCCATTCACATCCGTCAACTCTTCTTCTGTAAGAGCTGCAAAGTTCTGTTCCATTTTGTTAAAGTTTGTCATCTTTTTTCTCCTTTATTTTTATTTTTTTAATTTACGGTTTCTAGGCTTTAAACCATTTTAAAAACCAGATTGGGTAAATTACTGAAATCATTTTCTTATCTCCTTCCCTTTTTCCTTACCTATCTATTCGAAAAACAATTCGAAAATGAACAATTTATTCATTTTTATTTTAAAAACCATTTAATGAACCATGGATAAAAACCGGTAACATACATAAACGTTCCTCCTTTTTCTTTATCATCTCTTTATTCGCAATTTCTACTAAAAGTTTCTCTTTTTTCTGCAAACAAAAAAACAACATGACTTGCATGTTGCTTTTGGCTATTTTTTATCTTTAATAATCGCTACTACATCCGCTACACTTTGAAGTTGATCGATTTCCTCATCAGTGATTTCGATACCAAATTCATCTTCTAGTGTCAAGACAAACTCCATCAAGTCCACTGAATCCGCATCTAGATCGTCTTTCAAACTCAAAGCCTCTGTTACGGCAAAATCTGCTCCCTGTCGCTCTTGGATAATGGTCACGATACGGTCAAAAATTTCTTTGTTTGTCATCTGTTATTCTCCTGAAAATTCACGCGCAGTCTGAGCAACTACGTCTGTTTCTAGCATGGTACGAATCTGACGAATCGTACTGTACACAGCCTTGGCATCACTTGAGCCATGAGTCTTGACCACAGGGGCCTTGACACCAAACAAGACCGCTCCTCCAACATCTGAATAGTTGAGTTGTTTTTTCAAACCTTTCAAACTATCTTTAAGAAGAAGAGCACCAAGTTTTGCTCGAAGCCCACCACCTGTAATAGCTGTCTTGAGCAAGCCCATGATTCCCATAGCTGTCCCTTCGATAGATTTGAGCACTGCGTTTCCCGTGAAACCATCTGTTACGACAACATCCGCAACTCCATTCATCAGATCACGCGCTTCCACGTTTCCGACAAAGTTCAAACTTTCATCAGCTACTAGCAAGTCGTATGTTTCCTTACGAAGTGGATCTCCCTTGCTGCTTTCTGTTCCATTATTTAGCAAACCAACACGTGGTTTCGAAATCCCACGAACATTTTTAGCATAAAAGGAGCCGAGAACAGCGTATTGGTGGAGGTGCTGGGCTGTGTTTTCTGCATTGGCACCGAGATCTAGCATATCAAAGCCTTTTCCATCAATGATCGGCAAGGTAGACATGAGTCCTGGACGATCGATATTCTTGATACGACCCACAATGAAGAATCCTGCAGCCAACAAGGCACCTGTGTTCCCTGCAGAGAGGACAGCGTCTGCTTCTCCCTCCTTGACTGCCTTGGCTGCTAATACCATGCTGGCATTTTTCTTCTTACGGATAGCTTTTGTCGGCTCATCGTCTGAGTTAATTTTCTCATCCGTATGGATAATGCTGACACGCTCTGTCGCTGTTAGATATTGCTTGATCTTGCTTTCATCTCCGTAAAGTTGAATCTCAATATCTGAAAAGTCAGCTAGGGCTTGATTGACACCCTCAACGATGGCCTGAGGTGCGTAATCGCCCCCCATGGCATCTACTGCGATTTTTTTCATTTGTCTTCCTCTTTTAGTAATTGTCCCCAGTCGGCTAGGGAATCAATGAATTTCTTTGATTTTAGGTGAATCCCAACGTACTCTTCGTAGAGCTGATCCATAAACTTGCGCAAATCTTGCTTGATTTCTGCCTTAAGCGAAATCGTCTCCAAGGTTTCAAAATCAATAGCTTGAAATTGATTGAGCAGATAAGGGATGTTGGGATTCAGATGGCAACGTTTCTCGTCCTCATGATAATGATCCGGACAGAGGCAGGCTCCATATTTGAAAGAAAAGTCAAAGGCCTGACCTATCCGATGGCAAAAGACACACTCATTAAAATTGAGGCTGATTCCAAATCGAGTCAAGATTTGAATTTCAAAAATATTGGTTAAAACCTGATAATCTATCCCTGCTTCCATCAACTCCAGAGTCTTCCTCAAGAAAGCAAACAAGGGAGCATCCTGCTGATTATCCTGCAAACTAGCATCTGCAAGAGCTGCCACATAGGTCGCATAGGCCATGACAAAGAGATCACTATTAATCTTTGGAAAGGTCATCACCTCATGGTAGTCCTCGATGTAGCTAAGCCCATCATCATTGATGCGCAAGAGAAATCGTGCCAACACCAAGGGCTGAATAACCGGAGCTAGTTTGGACTGCCCAGCGTGTTTGACAAAAAACATGCGCTTGCCAGCCTGCTCCGTAAAAATCTTGACTAACTTGTCATCCTCACGAAAGTTACGATTGTAGAGCACCAAGCCTTGACTCGTGATAGACTGAATCATGCTTCTCTCATGTACTCCTCAAGTCGTTTCATGGCTTCTTTGATAGTCTCCATGCTGGCTGCATAAGATAGACGAACATAGCCTTCCCCATAACGTCCAAAGGCGGCACCAGGGATAAAGGCAACGGCCTTCTTATAGGCAAAATCCTTCAGAAAAGCAAAGGAGTCTTGATTGTAGCCCGCTGGAATCTTAGCAAAGATATAGAAGGCCCCATCTGGTTTGATAATCTCAAAACCAAGAGCAGTCATCTTTTCGATGATATAATCTCGACGCTGGATGTATTCCTTTTTCATAGGCTCTGCGTCATTTTTACCAGCGGTCAAAGCCTCCACCGCAGCATGCTGAGCCATCGTATTTGCAGCAGTAACCAAATACTGGTGACTCTTGATTAACTGAGCTGTGAAAGCTGCAGGAGCAAAGATAAAGCCTAAACGCCAACCAGTCATAGCATGCGATTTAGACAAGCCATTGATAATAATAGCCTGGTCTCTCAGCATAGTTCCCAGAGACACATGAGCTTCGCCTGTATAGGTTAATTCTGAGTAAACCTCATCACAGACAACGAAAATCTCATACTTGCCTAAAACGTCTGCCAAGGCTTCCAACTGCTCCCGACTATAGGTAATTCCTGTCGGATTGGCTGGATAGTTGAGAATAACTGCTTTGAGCTTGTCCCCTTGCTCCAAAATGGCCTTTTCCAACATCTCAGGAGTCAAGACAAACCCATTTTCAGTTGTATCAATCTCAACAATCTCTGCCCCAACTAGATTGACAATCGGCTCATATCCTGGGTAGGCAGGAGCTGGCAAGAGCACCTTGTCCCCCTCTTCCAAAATAGCTGTCAAAGTAGCAGATAAAGCCTCTGTCGCCCCAATTGTAACCAAGATTTCATTTTCAGGAGCATAGTCCAGTTGGTACTTTTCCTTAACAAAGTCACTGGCTGCCTGACGTAGAGTCAGCAGACCACTCATCCCTGTATAGTAGGATTGGTTCTGATCAATCGCTCGCTTGGCCGCCTCCTTGACATGATCTGGCGTTGTAAAATCAGGTTCCCCCAAGGTCAAACGCAAGACCCCAGGAATCTCCGAAATAGCCTGGTCAAACTGGCGAATCAAGGAAACTTGAATCTTGTCTAACTGTTTATTAAAGCTCTTGGTTAAGTCCATAGATATCCCCCTTGCTTACAGAACATAGTACTATTATACTACAAAAGCTCCCTGACCGCAAAATCCATCTGAAATCAAGAATTTTCACTTTCTGTTTTACTTTTCTTCTCGACAGGACTATAATAATAAGTGCTTATTTTCGGAGGTTTATATGTCATTTTTATCAAAAAATGGAGCAGGAATCTTGGCCTGCCTTCTCATTTCTATCGTATCTTGGTTCCTGGGAGGATTTTTCCCCGTCGTGGGTGCACCTGTCTTTGCAATTTTTGCTGGAATGCTCCTCCACCCCTGGCTCTCACCCTACAAACAACTAGATGCAGGTTTGACCTTTAGTTCAAAGAAATTGCTCCAGTATGCCGTTATCTTACTCGGTTTTGGTCTCAATATCTCGCAAGTCTTCGCAGTTGGACAATCTTCACTCCCCGTCATCCTTTCCACCATTTCGATTTCCTTAATCGTTGCCTACCTCTTCCAGCGTTTCTTTGCGCTAGACACAAAACTGGCTACCTTGATTGGAGTGGGGTCTTCTATCTGTGGTGGCTCTGCCATTGCTGCGACAGCGCCCGTTATCCATGCCAAGGAAAAAGAAGTTGCCCAAGCCATTTCCGTTATCTTTTTCTTCAATGTCTTGGCTGCGCTCATCTTTCCAACTCTAGGAACCTGGCTTCACCTATCCAATGACGGCTTCGCCCTCTTTGCAGGAACTGCGGTCAATGATACTTCTTCTGTAACGGCTACCGCCAGCTCCTGGGACAGCCTCTATCAGACCAATACCCTCGAATCTGCAACCATTGTCAAACTCACACGAACTCTGGCTATTATCCCCATCACTCTCTTTCTCTCCTACTGGCAAAGTCGCCAGCAAAAAAACAGCCAAGATTTCCAACTAAAAAAAGTCTTCCCACTTTTTATCCTTTATTTCATCTTAGCCTCTCTCTTAACGACTCTCCTTACCTCTCTCGGTGTGTCTAGTAGCTTCTTTACCCCTCTCAAACAACTCTCCAAATTCCTCATTATCATGGCCATGAGTGCCATCGGTCTCAAAACCAATCTAGTAGCTATGGTCAAATCCAGCGGTAAATCCATTCTTCTTGGAGCCCTTTGCTGGATTGCCATCATCCTCACCAGTCTTGGCATGCAAGCATTGATTGGTACTTTATAATATAAAAAGGTAGCCTACTGGCTACCTTTTTATTGTTCAAGAATTAAGCGAGTATGTTCTCTCTTAATACAACGATTCATCACGATGTCATCGCATCCTCCAGCACGCAAGATTTCTTCCGCTTCTAGATTTTCAAGTCCTAATTGCGCCCAAAAAATCTTGGCATCAGCCTTGAGAAAATCACGCGCCACATCTGGTAAAAACTCGCTACGTCGGTATACATTGACAATGTCCACAGGAAAAGGAATCTCAGCTAGACTCGCATAAGCCTTCTCTCCCAAAATTTCCCCACCTGCAGCCTTGGGATTAACTGGAATGATTTTATAGCCTCGAGCCTGCATTTCCTTGGTCACTCGATTGCTAGTTGTTTCTTCACGATCGGACAAGCCCACTACCGCTAACGTTTTACTGGTCTCCAGATACTGACGAATCACACCAACACTTGGATTGATAAATTCTTGACTCATAGAAATCCTCCTTTTTTCTCAGTATAGCATATTTTGAAAAGGCTTGCAGATTTTGACTATAAAAATCTCCTAGCAAGAAAAGAAGCCTGCTAGGAGTTCTGTCTACTTCAAGTGAAAGATTAAATCTTTTTCTCAATACAAAATAGGGGAGAAAGAGGACGTTTTTCGTGAATACGGATAATAGCATCGCCCAGAAGATGAGCAATCGAAATTTGTTCAATCTTATCAATCAAACGCTCTTCTGGTAGGTAGATAGTATCCAAAACAACCAATTTCTTAATAGCTGATTTTTGGATATTGTCCATAGCAGGACCAGAAAGTACTGGGTGCGTACAGCTTGCATATACTTCAACAGCACCTGCTTCAGCAAGAGCATCTGCCGCATGACAAATAGTTCCAGCTGTATCGATCATATCGTCAATCAAGATACAAGTCTTACCTTCTACCTTACCAATGATGTTCATCACTTCACTGGTATTCATCTTGTCTACACTACGGCGTTTGTCAATAATCGCAATCGGGGTTTTCAAAAACTCTGCCAATTTACGAGCACGAGTCACTCCACCATGGTCTGGGCTGACAACCACGTAGTCAGAACCAACCATACCACGACGTTCAAAATAGTCCGCAATCAATGGAGCACCCATCAAGTGATCTACTGGAATATCAAAGAATCCCTGAATCTGTGCAGCATGCAAATCAATCGTCAACAAACGATCTACGCCAGCAACTTCTAGCATGTTTGCAACGAGTTTTGCAGTGATTGGCTCACGCGCGCGCGCTTTTCTATCCTGACGTGCATAGCCATAGTAAGGCATAACAACATTGACAGATTCTGCACTAGCCCGCTTCAATGCGTCCACCATAATCAAAATTTCAAGTAAATTATCATTTACAGGTGAACTAGTTGATTGTAGGATAAAGACGTGTTTCCCACGGATAGACTCTTCGATGTTGACCTGAATCTCCCCATCTGAAAATTGGCGAACAGTCGATTTCCCCAACTCTATCCCAATTTCTTGCGCCACACGCTCTGCCAATTCTCTATTAGAAGAAAGGGCAAACAGCTTTAAATCAGAAAAAGACATGATTTCCTCCGGTATTTATGTATCACTTGTTTTTTACACAACATTTTCCATCTACCATTGTAGCGCTTTTTCCTTTATTTTTCAATCAAAAATAAAACAAGAGTAAACATTTATACCCTTGTTTTGTGCTATTTTATATTAGCAATATTAAAACTAAAAATCCTACATTTTAACAATCGATTTTATGCTAGGATGAGATTTTTTCGAGACAAAGTTAGTATACTTCTATCATACTTCCTGTATCCACATCATAGACAGCACCTGAAATAACCACATCATCAGGAATCAGTGGAGACTCTCTAAGCAATTGCATATCCTCTCTCACACTCTCTTCAACATCATGGAATGGTAAAAAATCTTGATCAGATACATCAACTCCGAGCTCGTGTTTCAAATGTTCATGAAAACTTTCATTTTGAAAGGTTTGAGCTCCACAGTCTGTATGGTGAAGCACCACGATTTCTCTTGTCCCCATTTGTTGCTGGGAAATCACCAGTGAACGAATCATGTCCTCAGTTACTCGACCACCTGCATTCCGCAAGATATGGGCATCCCCAAGTGCCAAACCAAGAGCATGGGCAACGTGTAGACGCGAGTCCATGCAGGTCACGATCGCTACTCTGGTTTTGGGTTTAAGTGGTAAATTTAACTGCCCATGTAGGGCAACATAAGCCTGATTGGCTTTCATAAACTGTTCAAAATACGACACGATTCCCTCCTCAAAAATTTGACAATCAAATATTTCTCCTATCTTATCATTTTTAAGAGGATTTGTCACGGATTATGCAAAGACCTTTTTCAAAACTTCCTGAATCGTTGTCACACCAATTACTTCAATTTCCTTGGGTGGAGTGATTCCTGTCAAGGAATTCTTGGGTACATAAATCTTGGTAAAGCCCAGTTTTGCCGCTTCATTGATACGTTGTTCGATACGATTCACGCGCCGAATCTCTCCCGTCAAGCCCAACTCTCCTACAAAACATTCCTGAGGATTGGTTGGTTTGTCCTTGTAGCTCGAAGCAATGGCGACTGCAACAGCTAAGTCTATCGCAGGCTCATCCAATTTGACACCACCAGCTGATTTGAGATAGGCATCCTGATTTTGCAAGAGAAGCCCTGCACGTTTTTCCAAAACAGCCATAATCAGACTAGCACGATTGAAATCAAGTCCTGTCGTCGTACGCTTGGCATTCCCAAACATAGTCGGTGTCACCAAGGCCTGTACTTCTGCAAGAATTGGACGCGTCCCTTCCATAGTCACAACGATGGACGATCCAGTCGCCCCATCCAAGCGTTCTTCCAAAAACACTTCACTAGGATTAAGAACTTCAACCAATCCACCTGACTGCATCTCAAAGATTCCAATCTCATTTGTCGAACCAAAACGGTTTTTGACTGCTCTCAAGATCCGGAAGGTATGGTGGCGCTCGCCCTCAAAGTAGAGCACTGTATCCACCATGTGCTCCAACATCCGAGGTCCTGCCAAGGTCCCTTCCTTGGTCACATGCCCGACGATAAAGATGGCAATGTTATTAGTCTTAGCCAGCTGCATGAGTTCAGCTGTCACCTCGCGTACCTGAGATACTGACCCCTGCACCCCTGAAATTTCAGGAGACATAATGGTCTGAATCGAGTCAATGATGAGGAAGTTAGGCTGGATGCGCTCCACTTCTGCTCGAACACTCTGCATATTGGTCTCTGCATAGAGATAAAACTCACTGTCAATATCTCCCAAGCGCTCTGCTCGTAACTTGATCTGTTGAGCAGACTCCTCCCCACTAACATAGAGAACTGTTCCTACTTGAGACAACTGGGTTGATACTTGTAAGAGAAGGGTTGATTTTCCAATCCCTGGATCCCCACCAATGAGGACAAGACTTCCAGGTACCACACCTCCACCAAGCACACGGTTAAATTCCTCCATCTCAGTCTTAGTTCGATTGACATTGATAGAAGTCACCTCAGCCAATTTCATAGGCTTGGTTTTCTCACCTGTCAAGGACACACGCGCATTTTTGACTTCTGCGACCTCAACTTCTTCTACAAAAGAAGACCAGGCTCCACAGTTTGGACAGCGTCCTAAATACTTAGGTGAATTATATTCACAATTTTGACACACAAATGTCGCTTTTTTCTTTGCTATAATTCTAATCCTCTCATTTTAAAATCTCTTTTTTTCACGCTATCAACTATCTTTCTTTAAAACAGTCAATCCGCCATCATCTGCATAAGCATAATACTCTCCATCCGGACTAAAACCAAAAATATACGGTAAATAACCTTTATAAATTTGTACCCTAGTTTCTTTATCCTTTTCCCAAAAAATGGTTAAAATCGGATACTTCCCAGATTGATCTTTTTCCATTGTCACTCGGATATCTTCCCCATTGTCCAAAGGGAGACTTCCACCATATTGTCCCGCAATAGAAATGGGAGAATCACAGCCCTCACACATGGCTACTAACTCTACCTCATCGTAATCTCCGTCTATCGGTGTTACTTGCCCATTTTCGCTATCAATGGTTGACATGTAGTCTGAAGAAATACACAGAATTTTATGATAGGCATCAGGGAGAAATGCTAGGTAAAGAAATCCTCCAATACTAATCTCAAAAATCTTCTTATACCCTCGACAATTCTCGGCGGTAAAAGCTTGAAAATCTTTATAGCTCATTTCATTGTACTTCTTTCTATATCTCTATCTCACACTCAATCACTTGGCAAAAATCAATCTTCTCGTCTGGTACAAATTGGCGCATGAGCATTCCGTGAGTTACAATGATAATAGTTTTATAATTTTTATATTTTTCCAAAGCTCTTAAAAAACGATGACGCATCTCCAGAGCAGTTTCATAGCGATAAGGAGAATCTTCAGATAAACCTCCTTGATGTTTTAGATAATATTCATGAGCTACCAATACACTAGTTAAATCAGAGTTAGTGCCATCTATGTCTGGACGCCACTCATGAAAAAACGGCTCCACAATCAAGTCCAATCCTGTTTCAACTGCTATATAATGTGCTGTTTCTAAAGCCCTCGTCACAGACGATGAAATAATAATCTCTGCCTTTCCAAAACATGCAGTTTTAGCAACTTCTTTTGCTAGACTGCGACCTTTTCCTGTCAATGGTGCTAAATCACGACCAAAACCACTATAGAGTTGCGGATTTTCAAGTTTATCAAGCATACTATAATCTGGCTCCCCGTGACGTACAAAGATAATCTTCATCTTAGTGCCCAGTTGATCCAAATCCACCAGTTCGCACGCCGTCTGCCTCATCTCCATCTGCAATCAAAAATGGTGCAAAGACAGCCTGGACCACACGTTCTCCAACTTCGAGGACGACTTCCTGTTCAGTAATGTTTTTCATCTGAGCAAAGATATGGCCTTCATTCCCAGGATTTCCATAATAATCCCCATCAATGACCCCAACTGAGTTAATCAAGACCAAGCCCTTCTTGCGAGGGTTTGATGAACGGTCATAGAGATAGAGCACTTCTGTTGGCTGCATATAGGCCTTAATCCCTGTCGGAACCAAAACAATCTCTCCTGGAGCAATCACAGTGCGTTCCGCAACCTTTAAATCATAACCAGCTGCATGGGCTGTCTCTCGCTTCGGTAACAAATTTTCATCTGTAAAACTCGAAACCAATTCAAAACCACGAATTTTCATATTTTTCTCTTTTCTATAATCATTTATTCTAGGCTATTTTATCTTATTTATTCGAAAAAAGCACGAAAAAAGAGCACACAATTCACATCGCTTAGGGCTGCTGGATTCCTCCCCTGACCCGCTTCACGCAGAACTGTTGCTCCACTATTTATTATACCACATTCCCCTCGGTTTTTAAAGAGAAATTATTTTTTCCGTCGATTTCGGAAAAAGTCCTGCATAATCGCTGCACAATCATCTTCCAAAATTCCCGCTTCAACCTCTACACGATGATTGAGACGCTCATCTGTCAAAATATCGTACAAGCTCCCAGCTGCACCAAATTTCTGGTTTTTAGCCCCGTAAACTACGTTTGGAATACGGGCAAGCCCAATGGCCCCGCTACACATGACACACGGCTCAATGGTCACAAAAAGCGTGCAATCCAGCAGGCGCCAACTCTCTTCACTCACATTCGCATTCTCTATAGCCATGATTTCTGCATGCATGACCGCCCGTTGCAACTCCTCGCGCGCATTATGCCCCCTACCAATGATTTCTCCATCCTTGACAATCACACAACCAATTGGAATTTCATCGTGTTCTAAGGCAATCTCAGCCTCTCTCAAAGCCTCTCTCATAAAGGCTTCTTTTTCTTCAACTGTATAATTCATCGTTTTTCTCTTTTCCTACTTGTCGATTTTATTATTATATCATGATTCTCAACACAAAAAAAGCCACCGAATGCGGTGACTTTATAGGGAGATTATTATGAAAAAGAAAAGTTTAGGATATTTGTTACAACAAGTTAGGAGGTCTTCTTGTAACTGTCTATAGTATACCCAACCTGTCTTAAACTAATCTTAAAAATCTCCTATGACCAAACACTTTCTAAAATATTGGTTTGTTCACGACCAGGTCCTACTGAGAAAGTTGAGATACGAACACCAACCAACTCGCTTACACGACGAACATAGTTACGTGCATTCTCAGGAAGGTCTTCTAAATTACGAACTCCAGTGATGTCTTCTGACCAACCTGGTAACTCTTCGTAAATTGGTTTGCAACGTTTCAACTGCTCAAGACTAGCAGGATAGTAATCAATACGTTGACCATCAAGATCATAGGCCACACAGATTTTCACAGTATCCAAACCACTCAAAACATCTATAGAGTTCAATGAAAGATTGGTAATCCCAGATACACGGCGGCTGTGACGCATCACAACTGAGTCAAACCAACCCACACGACGTGGACGACCAGTTGTTGTACCATATTCATGACCTACTTCACGGATGCGATCTCCCACTTCATCAAATAATTCAGTTGGGAACGGTCCGTCCCCTACACGACTCGTATAGGCTTTACACACACCTACAACCTTGTCAATCTTACTTGGACCAACACCAGAACCGATTGTCACACCACCAGCGACAGGGTTTGACGAGGTAACAAATGGATAAGTACCTTGGTCAATGTCCAACATGACACCTTGCGCACCTTCAAACAGCACACGTTTGCCATTATCAAGTGCATCGTTCAAGATAACAGATGTATCTGTCACATACTGCTTGATTTGTTGACCATATTCATAATACTCTTCAAAAATATCATCAACTGAAATAGGGGTGCTATCATATAATTTTTCAAACAGACGATTCTTCTCCGCAAGATTGCGTTCCAAACGTTCACGGAAAATATCCTTATCCAAAAGATCCGCAATACGAATTCCAACACGAGCAGCCTTGTCCATATATGCTGGACCGATTCCCTTGATTGTAGTACCAATCTTATTGTCACCCTTAGCTTCTTCCTGCAAGCGATCCAACTCAATGTGATAAGGCAAAATAACATGCGCACGATCAGAAATACGCAAGTTATCAGTTGTCACACCTTCCTCATGAAGATAAGTCAACTCTTTGACAAGGGATTTTGGATTCACGACCATCCCATTCCCAATAACAGAGATTTTTTCAGGAAAGAAAATTCCAGATGGAATCAAGTGCAACTTAAATTTCTTACCATCAATCACAATCGTGTGACCAGCATTATCACCACCTTGATAACGAGCAATTACCTCTGCATTAGCTGAAAGAAAATCTGTAATTTTCCCTTTACCTTCATCACCCCATTGGGTACCTACAACAACAACTGAAGTCATAATAAAATTCGTCTGAGCTACTAGGAGCTCGTCCTTTCTCATATACATGGCAGGAATCTCACCCACAATTATATCTTACAATTTATTATAAGAAAAAAACACTATTTTATCAAGAAGAAACAGTAGAAAAGATTTGGAAATTCTTTCATTTCTAGATACCTAAGCCTTTAATTATAAGCTAATTCTATATTTTTTAAAATATAGTTATAACTATTGTTCGTAATTATGATATAGATGCTTCCTATTGGATAAAAGTTGTACCACATTGCAGTAATTTATCTAGATATAGACGATAAGCTGTTCTAAAGTGATATAGAGAAAAGTCCCTATCACTTTTAATTTTAAATCGGATTAAGTAATATAGTAAAAACCGAAGATGAAGTGATTCCCACTCTGAACAACTCTGCCCTAAAGAGGCATATTCTTGTTCAACTAGTTTCAAAAAGACAAATGCTCGATCATAAAATTTCTGAAGCATATAAAAATTCCCTTTCTTATTAGTAACACTAGTCTAACAAAAAAAGGAACTAAAAAAGCTTCAAATTCTATAAAAGAAGAATTTAAAGCTAAACGAACTAAAAACAAAATAAAGAGGTAATTACAGATTTAAAAATTAAAATTTGAAATTTCAACAGTCCACTATATTTATAAATAAAAAAACGCTCAGTTGAACGTTTCGATTTATACTCCGCCAGTAGGACTCGAACCTACGACATCATGATTAACAGTCATGCGCT
>CAUQPD010000036.1:0-14382 GCA_963519935.1 uncultured Streptococcus sp. | reverse complement strand
AGCGAAGGTTGACTTGCCTGAAGCCCCATGACCGTAGATCCCTAGCGTCCTAACTTTTCCCGTTTCTATCTCTGAAACCAGTTGTTCTATCAAGTCTTTTTTCTTCATTCTCTCTTCACCTGTTCATAGCTTTCTTTTCCGTCATTAAGCTTGTCCCAAATCACTACTTGCCCACTTTTGAGAGATTTTTGCACATCGATAATCCGTTGATTAGAAGACCCTCGAAACTGGAGCATGAGATTGCGCTTGCTTTTATCATACCGTCCATCGACAAGGATGTCAACCAGCGACAAGAGTTCCAGTTTATCTGGAGTCTCCAGCATCATTTCTTCCCAAGTGTAGCCCGTCCAGGACCAGATGTCTTTGTCTGGCAATTCCTTTCGGATTCGCTTAACGAGCGGCAAGAGAATACCCGTATTAAGAAAGGGCTCTCCTCCTAGTAGGGTCAATCCTTGAACATAGGGTTGGGCAAGGTCTTCCATGATTTGTTCTTCTAATTCTGCCGTATAGGGAATGCCTGCGTTGAAAGACCAAGTCGCAACATTATAGCACCCCTCGCAGTGAAACATGCAACCTGATACATAGAGAGAGTTGCGCACACCTTCTCCATCGACAAAGTTAAAGGCCTTATAATCAATGATTCGCCCTTTACTAAGCTCCTCGCTTTTCCATTCACCTGGTTTTGGTGTATTCCATGTCATCCTTCTACTCCAAGTCTATCCAGTAACGTTCTACACCATTGCGAACATCCTCAAACACCCCACCATTTGCCACAATAACCGCCCTACTAGCAGGATTTTCCGTACTACAGGTCACAAGTGCTTTTTTGATGTTCTTCTCCTTGGCAACTTGCAGGCCTTGTCCGAGGGCTTCTTTGGCATAACCTTTACCTCTTTCAGAAGGGCGGATGGAATAGCCGATATGCCCCCCATTTTCTAGTAAGTAGTCATTTAATCGGAGACGAAGATTGAGAAAGCCAAGAGCCTGGCCTGCTACGTCAAAACTAATCAGCTGAATAGCAGGAACCCAGTTTTCAGGAATATTGAGTCCCGCTTCTGCTTGAAGATTTTCTTCTATCCACTCTTCATAAACAAAATTGTTGGCGTTCCAAAACCCACCATCGTGGGCTGATTGAGTCTGTTCAAACTCTGCCATCATCTCTAAAACTGTTTCTTTATCTGCCAATGTTGGTCTGCGTAGTATCATTTTCACCTCCAATTAAGAGAAAAGTGAGAGCAGACTCTCACTTTTATTTTTTCTTGTTCTTGTTTAAAAACTGTTCTCTGAGGTTGAGCAAGCGTTCTTTTTTACCTGTTCCACCTTTCGAGTGTTTCTCGTGATAACGGGTCACTTGTGCGCGTCCCTTATCGTCTAATTGGTATTTCCCCATTCCATTTCCTTCTAATTTGTTACTTCATGTCCGGCTGTTTTAATGGTTGAACCGTTCATGTGTTTGACACGCGCAGCGATTTCCTTGTGGCGTCCGTTAACCATCGGACGCGCTTGAGGATTTCCCAGATAACCACACGTACGTTTGACCACATCTACTGTTTTAGGGTCGCTATTCCCACAGTTGGGACAAGCAAATCCTCGCTCAGTTGGTTCAAAATCCCCTTCAAAGTCACACTTGTAGCAACGATCAATCGGAGTATTGGTCCCTAGATAACCGACACGGTCATAGGCATAGTCCCAAACAGCTTCCAGGGCTTTAGGATTTTGTTGAAGAACTGGATACTCACAATAATGGATAAAACCACCTGACGCACCTGCTTCTGGGTAAACTTTCTCAAAGTCTAATTTTTCAAACGGTGTTGGATTTTTACGAACATCGTAGTGGAAAGAGTTGGTGTAGTATTCCTTGTCCGTGATGTCCGGAATAGAGCCGAACTTCTCTGTATCCAAGCGACAGAAGCGGTCTGTCAGACTTTCAGACGGTGTGGAGTAGATAGAGAAATGGTAACCATATTGGTCAGACCACTCTTCCACACGACGTTTCATATCGCGAATGATATCCAGTGTGAATTCCTTGGCTTCAGGATTGCTTTCCCAGCTATTTCCAAAGAAGACTGTAGCCACTTCGTACAAACCGATGTAGCCCAGCGAAACTGTCGCACGGCGATTCTTAAAGAGTTGGTCAACACTTTCTTCTTTTCCGAGACGGCGACCGAAGGCTCCGTACTGATAGAGGATAGGGGCATTCGCTGGTGTTGCTTCCTTGGTTCTTTCCACACGGTAAACCAAGGCATCTTCCGCGATATTCATCCGCTCATTGAAGATTTCCCAAAACTTATTCAGATCTCCTTCAGACTCGAGGGCGATACGAGGCAGATTGACCGTCACAACACCTAGATTCATCCGACCTGAATTGACCTCGACACCATTCTCATCCTTCCATCCTTGGAGGAAAGAACGGCAGCCCATAGGAACCTTGAAGGAGCCTGTCAACTCAATAATCTTATCGTAGGACAAGACATCTGGGTACATCCGCTTGGTTGCACACTCGAGGGCCAACTGTTTGATGTCGTAGTTAGGTGAACCTTCCTCTAAGTTGAGTCCTCTTTTCAACGTAAAGATGAGTTTAGGGAAGATAGCTGTACGGTGTTCTGAACCAAGTCCCTTGATTCGGATGGTCAAGATAGCTTTTTGAATTTCCCGTTCAAAACGACTAGTTCCTAGACCAAAACCTAGTGAAGTAAAAGGTGTTTGTCCATTTGAAGTGAAGAGAGTGTTGATTTCATACTCAAGAGATTGCATGGCATCGTAGATGTCTTTTTGGGTTTTTTTCCAAGCGTAATCTTCCCGTTTTTCGGGCAAGACCCACTCTTCCGCATCCTTGAGGTGTTTTTGATAATTCTTCTCTGCATATGGCGCCAATACTTCATCGATACGGTCAGCTGAGCAGCCCCCGTACTGGCTAGAAGCAACGTTAGCAATGATTTGTGAAATCTGAGCTGTCGCAGTCTGGATAGACTTGGGACTCTCTACCTCTGCATTTCCAATCTTAAAACCATTTTCCAACATGCCTTTAAAATCAATCAAACAGCAGTTGGTCATCGGAGTGTAGGGGCTGTAGTCCAAGTCATGATAGTGGATATCCCCTTTTTGATGAGCATTGGCTACGTGCTTAGGAAGCATTTGTAGCCCGATTGACTTCCCAACAATCCCTGCTGTCAAATCACGCTGGGTGTTGAAGACATCGCTGTCTTTATTGGCATTTTCATTGACAACTGCTTGATCTTTATTGAGAAGTTTATGGATACTAAAGTTGATATCTGTCGCTTTTGAGCGCTCAAAATCCCTTTGTGTCCGATAAGTGATATACTCCTCAGCCAGCGCATACTCTTTGGCTTCAAGGAGTTCATGTTCTACGACATTTTGAATTTCGTAAATCTTGACACCTTGAGGGAAGCGACTGTGAATTTCAGTCACGATTCTTTCAACTAGACCATTTAGGCGTTTTTCTACTAGAGGCGTAACGTCCATAACCTTTTCCGCCGCCTTGTGGAGAGCCTTGTCAATCTTGTCTACATCAAACACTACACGTCTACCATCTCGTTTTTCAACGAACAAGGTGGGAACGGTTGCAAGCTTTTCTTCTAATACAATCATATCCATGCTCTTTTCTAAAATATTGTTGAATTGTTTATATTCAGTATTATACCACTCTAAAAATAAAAATCAATATCTTGTGTTAAAAATCCTAAAATTTTTAAAATTCCACAAGATATTGATCTTTTGTTATTTTGATTTATAAAGTTTGAACTCGCTAGTATCTGTCTGAACAAGCTCATATTTTTCACTGAGCCAGCTCTCTACATCTGACCACAAGGCAACTTTTTGATTGACCACAATCATCTTCGGTTGATTCTCTTTCAGGTCATTCATCAGTTTGGTTTTATTTTCATCGCTTGCAGTGTAAAGTGTTGGAGTTGATAGAGAAGTCGGCGCCAAGCGTTCACTTGCACGGTAGAAATCAGGACGATCATCCCAAGCATAGACACGATCCTCAGAACTCGTTTGTTGTTTGACCACGCTAGCCAGACGATCTCTCTCCTGATAAGTCGCTGGGTGAGAAAGGTAGCGACTCACGATAGGAAGAACAATGAGATAGGCAAGGGCAATCAGTGGTAGATAGAAATTTCCTTTAAAGAAAGAAGTTTGTTTCTCACGTCTTCTTCTACGACGACTCCCTCCCTCCGAAACATCTTCCTTGATTTCTGTCAGAAGGAGCAGGGCCAAGAAAGGAATTAACACCACAAGACGAGTACCGTTGATAGGCTCTTTGGAGAGAATCAAGATTCCCAAAGAAATCAACACTCCCAAGCTAGCAGCAATTGAGAGGGCATATTGCTTGGCTGGTTTTGACTGGAACAAGCCTGCAAAGAGCAAACCAAGGGAACCTAATCCAATAGCAAGCAAGCCATAGAAGGCTGCATTTTCAAGCAAATGCGAGTTCGAAAAGAGGCTAAGAGTATTTACCGGATACAAGGTCTGGCTAATGGCATCCCCAAAACTACCTGTCCACACTGTATAGTAGCCTAAAGGATAAAATAAGAGCGAAAATCCTAGGGCTGACGCAAAGAACTGATATAGACCATGAACAAAGTGACCTTTGCCTAGATTAAAGCCGATAATCCCCAAGGCCAGTACAGCCGCAAACAAGGCGGTTGGGATTGGCGCAAGGAAGAAAGCGAGAGCAAGGCTCATCCCCACTCGTACAAATCCTTTGTCGTCCTTTGGAAAAGCTAGATAATTTGTAACGATACTCAATGAATAAAATAGGAAAGGCAGGGCTAGCAAAAGAGCATAACCGCCACCAAAAGCGAGACCCGCTACAAGCAAGTATAAAATAAAGACAACTCGCTTCGCTTCCTTTTCTTGGCCGGCAAGAGTATTCGCAGCCTTAAAAAGAAAAACACCTGCTCCAAACAAGGCCAACCACTCAACCAAAGCAATCAGAATACTGCCTTGAAAAAGGTAGGTTAGCACATAATAGAGCAATCCCTCCGTCCCAAAATAATCTGTATACATTTGACCATTTTGATGCAAGGCCCAACCGGTATAAAGATCCTGAGTTTGTTGCGGACTGACTAAACCAAAAATAAAAGGCAGGGCAACCGAAATGGCTGTGGCCACTAAACTCCAAAGCAAAATACTAAAAAAGGGAATGGGAGCTCCTTCTCGTTTCTCTGGCACTGACCAGTCTTGGTAATGAGATTCTTCTTGTTTCTCATCTATTTTCCCGTATACGTTCATTCAATTTCTCCTCTAAGTTTATCTGTTTTAGTATATCAAAATCTTACAGGAATGTCAGCTTGGGATTGATATTTGCTTAATTTCTTATCCAATATCGCAAAGCGTTCGATTTCACGAAAACGATGTAACCTACTAGCTTTATACTCTTTAAAAAAATCTTCATCTTCTAGATTGAGCATTGTTTTCTCCTTTACCTATCTATTCGTAAGAAGAAAAAATAAGATCCAGCCTTGGGCTAGATCTTGGTCGATAGTTAGAGCATAGGTGCAAACAACTGGACAATTTCCTTGATTAGGCTTTGATACCAGCTGGTTTTGATAGTGTGAGGATAAATTTCTTGAGAAACTTTAAAAATCTCTTCGAAGTCTCTTTCAATATCGATGATGGACTGCGTTCTATAAAGTAAGACGGCATTTTCATAGTGGTGGAGCAAGCTCCGATAGTCAAAATTGATGGTCCCCACAGTAGCTGCCTCTCCATCGACAAGCATTTGCTTGCTATGAAGGAATCCCGGACTGTACTCGTAAATGCGAACTCCAGCAGACAACAAGTCAGGATAGGCTCCACGAGTAACCAATTGGATGACCTTCTTATCTGGGATACAAGGCGTCACAATTCGCACATCTACCCCTCTCAGAGCTGCATTTTTGATACTTTCTGTTAAATCATAGTCAGCAATCAGATAGGGAGTCGTGATGTAGACGTAATCTGTAGCTTGATTGATAAGATTTTGATAGACCGTTTTCCCAACCTGGGCTCGGTAGATGGGTTTTGGTCCACTACTATAGGGAATACAGAGCCCCATCCCATCTTTTGGCTGATTTTCAAGATGGTATTGGTCAAAGTCGCTAATTTCCCCACGGTTGATGTACCAGGCAGATAAAAAGAGTCTGGTAAAAGCCTTAACTGCCGGTCCATCCAGACGAATACCGCTATCCTTCCAATAACCAAAGCGCTCGATATGGTTGATATACTCATCAGCCAGATTGATACCACCTGTATAGGCAAATTGACCATCGATAATCATGATTTTACGGTGGTCACGGTTGTTATAGGCAACGGTCAAGCGCGGAATCACCTTGTTAAATTTATGGGCTTCAATCCCTCGGCTACGAAGCTGGATGGTATAATCCCCAGGTAAGGTTGCCATACATCCAATATCGTCATAGAGAAGCTTAACTTCTACTCCTTGAGCAGCCTTTTCTTCCAAAATCTCTAAAATGCTGTTCCACATCAAACCTTCTTCGATGATATAGTATTCAAGAAAGATAAACTTCTCAGCTTTCCTGAGATCCTCTAGCATCTGATGCCACATACTTTCACCAGATGCAAAAAATTGTGTATCCGTTCGATCATAGACATCGGCATTCGTGTCCATGCTGAGGAGTGATTTGATAACTCCGTAAGCCGACTTGTCCTGCTCCTTTAACTCCAAACGGAGAGCTCTGCTATTGTCCTCTCGGTCAACCATTGATTGGAGCTGCTTTAGCTGCTTCAATTCTTTTTTAGATAAACGACGTTCTCCAAACATGATATAGAGCAAAGGGCCAAAAACTGGCACAAAGGCTACTAAGAGCCATGTTACCTTACTCTCAGGATTCATAGACCGATTAACAATCGATACAATGGTTGCTATACTCATCAAAATAACTAGGATAATCCAGAGAATCGGAGCCATCCGACCTAGATAGAGAAACAAACCAAAGACGATAAACAACTCTGCCAACATGATGGTAATACTAAAACCATACTTGGACATAAGTAGCTGCATTTTTCTAGCTGTCATACATCCCTTCCTTTTCTAACATTCTCCCTCGTCGCTTGATAAACTAATCTTTCTACTAGTATACCTCAGTTCAGGGGTAGATAGCAACCTTTTGCCTTTTTCTATGCAAACTATTCCAAGAGCTGCAAGATTCTTAAACTACTCCTTCACTATATGACGTGCTATCCCTTTTTATATTTTTAACTAGAGTATTAAGAGGCTTAAAAAGAACTACCAAAATGATAATTCTTTCCATAATTATTTATATTTTTCAATATCGAACAAATCCTAGGACAGTCGCTATTGAGGTCGTAGAAGGTAAAGTCGGAACCTTAATTCCGAACTTCTATTTAGTTAAATTTGAAGTTCTATTTTGTTAGTACCACTTGATCAGATGGGTCACGATCCATATCATCGATAATCAATTGATTACCATTAACCGTGTAAATTTTGACATCCCCACCGATAATGACACGTTGATTTTCTGACTCAAAGCTGACTTGCTTGATTTCCTTATCTCCATCTGGCTCGACCTCAGTCCATGTACCAGTTTTACCTGTTACAACAAGAGTGATTTGATCATTTTCATCCTTTCCAGTATAGGTACCATCGATATTCGTAGGTTGAGCTACAGTAGTGTCTTGACTTGAGGACACCTGTGGTTGACTAGCACTTGTAGCAGAGCTAGAAGATGATTCTTGTTGAGAAGATGATTGCTGAGCCGATTGCTGGGTAGGGGCTTGTGCCTTAGGTCCACAAGCTGCCAAAAGACTAAGAATTGCTAGTGAAGCAATAGAAAGTGTGAATGTTTTTGTTTTCATAGCGATTTCCTTTCTTTTGTGCCAATGTTTTGCTGGATCAGTTTCCAGATGTACCTCCTACCTCAAGTATAACAACTTAAGCCTAGAAGATCAACTAATCTCGTCACTTCCTAGCAAACTCGCTCGGACTTCTGAGATAAAGTAGAGTGAACCCGTCACGAAAAGCAAGTCCTGGCCATTGGCCTTATCTTCAAATTCTCTGATAAAGTCGCCATAGGAAGGAATCAAATCATAACCCGCCACATCCTTTTCATCCAGAGAGCCTTGGTAATCAAAGCCTGTTACCTTAAGTTCCACCTGAGGCAACTGCTTAGATAGATAGCCTAGCATCCCCTGATAATCCTTGCGTTTAAGTGCTCCAAAAAGGATGCGAACCTGGTAACCTTGCTGGATTTTCCCTTGGATAAACTCGACTAGACGAGTCAAGGCTGGCAGATTGTGAGCCCCATCTAGGTAGATTTGCGGGCAAATCCGTTCCAATCGACCTGCCCAGTGGGTCTCTTGCAAGGCCTGTCTGACAAGCTCTTCTTCGACACCTTCCTCTCTTGACGCCATAAACAGAAGAAAAGTTTCTAAAGCCAAGGCGGCATTTTCTTGCTGATAAACACCTTCCAAACCGATTTCAAGCTGGGAAAAGCTTGCTAGGTTGCTTGAGAAATTTCCAGCTTTCAAGGTGAAGTCTCGCCCAGCTTGATAAAGTTCAACAGCTAACTCTCTTGCTGTATTTTGACAGACAAGCTCCGCTTCTGGAGCAAGCTTGGCAATGACTGCCTGCTTGCCAGCCTTGAAAATACCAGCTTTCTGCTTGGCTATTTCCTCCAGACTATCCCCCAAGGTCTCCTGATGATCTAGCCCAATGGAAGTAATAACTGCAATCTCTCCTGTTACGACATTCGTTGTGTCAAGCAAACCACCAATCCCCACCTCTAGCAGGACTAGATCCACTCCCTGCTCTTTAAAGTAAAGCAAAGCAATCAGAGTCAGTAATTCAAAAAAGGACAACTGGTCATGGGTTTGCAAAAGCGTCTTTTCCATCTCTTTGACTTGGTTAGCTATACGGACAAAGTCTTCCTCCGCGATCGGCTGCCCATTGATACAGATTCGATCATGGATGCTGATGATATGGGGAGAGGTGAAAGTACCAACTTTTTTACCATGAGCAACAAACAACTCTCTCATAAAGGCAATAGTTGACCCCTTACCGTTAGTACCTGTTACGTGGATAATAGGATAAGTCCTCTCTGGATTCCCCAGCAAATCCACAGCTCGCTGCATTCGTCCAAGACCAGATCTAAAGTTTAAACCAATCCGACTATGCAGCCATTCTTCTACTTCAAACATACATGTCTCCTTAACAAAAGTCCAATCAACTACCGCATCAAAGTATGATTGCAAATAAAAAAACGAGGTCGGGACTAAAATCCCGACCTCTTACCTGGTTAGCTAATCACTAGCTACTATGAATTTCAACGTGAGCTAAAAACGTCCCCCGGAATTACTTACGGTCTTTATTTTTAGCGTAAGGGTAAAAATGTTCCTAGAACTTACCAGTTCTCTCTTATTTAAAGGAACTGGGCTAAAAACATCCACTGGATGTTCCTGCTTTTTCTTATTTCTAGAAGCAGGGGTAAAAACGTCCCCCGGACTTACCAGCTCTCTCTTATTTCAGGGAGCTGGGCTGATACAGTCTCCCAGACTGTATCACTCCTCCATAAAGCTATTGAAGACTTCTTCAATCATGTTCCATTCGTCTTCTGAGTCTTCTGGAATTGGTTGCAATTCGCCTTCTGTTCCGTCTTCATTTTCGATGAATGAGTAAGCTTGGATTTCAACTTCACCATTTTCATCTTCTTCTGCGTTAACTGGCACTAGCAGAACATAGTTTTTACCAAATTCTTCTTTCCCGTCGATGGTCAAAAGAATTTCAAACAAGGTTTCATTTCCTTGCTCATCTACTAGTGTAATCAATTCACGTTCTTCGTGGTCATGGTTGTGATCGTGTGACATAGTTTCTCCTCTGTCTTAAAATTTTCTATCTAAATAATTTTGCAAAATCAGCTGAGCAGCCAACTTATCAATAACTTTTTTGCGTTTGTTACGGCTGATATCTGCTTGTTCAATCAACATACGCTCCGCAGCGACAGTCGTCAAACGCTCATCCTGATAGTCTACTGGTAAACCAAAAAGTTCCTCTAATTTTGCTCCGTAGGCTTGACTAGCTTCTACCCGTGGCCCACTGGTATTGTTCATGTTTTTAGGTAGACCTACTACAAAGCGTTCCACCTTATAGTTGTCAACCAATTCCTTGATACGGTCAAAACCAAACTGGCCTTGATCCTCATTAATCTGGATGATTTCAAGCCCTTGAGCAGTGAATCCTAGTGGGTCGCTAATGGCAACGCCCACTGTTTTTGAACCGACGTCCAATCCCATAATTCTCATAGATTATAGATCGACTCCTTGTCCTTTAAGGTAGTAGCGTACCAATTCTTCAACAATTTCATCACGCTCATACTTACGGATTTGATTTCGTGCATTGTTGTAACGAGGAACGTAGGCAGGGTCTCCACTCAATACATAACCGACGATCTGGTTAATCGGATTGTAGCCCTTGTCATTCAAAGAAGCATAAACATCTGTCAATGTTTCGCTAATTTCTTTCTTATTGGAATCATCCAATTTAAACCGTACAGTTTCTTCAGTAAATCCCATTCTAACACCCTCTTTCCTTAGAATAGTACTATTATAGCACATTCCCTGACGTTCTACAAATAAGTCAGTCTATTTATTTGGATTTTCTATTGTTCTGTCGCCCCATTTGCCACTCTGTCAGCAATATACTGGCTAGGTTCGTTTTTTAAGAGATTTTCAAGGCCGATATTTTTTAAATATTCCAGCTGAGATGCCTTTTTGACGTCCAATACTTGAAAATCATAAGTCGTTGTAGTCTGGATTTCTGTCTCGCTGAGTAGCTTTGTTTCCAGTTTGAATCCTGCTAGTTTGCGTGCCTCTTGGATGGTCTCATCCTTTTCTTCCGCTTCTAGAAGCGCTTTTTGCGTCTCCTCTAGGCCATTTTCAGAGATAAAGGTCTTGAGTTCATCCCCGACAGGTCGTTTTTGCTGAATGGTCAAGGTCAAAAACTGATTACCTTTATAGGTAATGGTCTGAGTCTGCTGCGTTCCATTTTCTGACTTCGGCATCAACAGGGTCTTGGTAACAACCGTATTCTTTTCGGCATTGTCCAAAACGGGAAGGTTTGATTGAAGAGGTTCAGATGCTGTTGTGGTAGCAGCAGGAGTTTCCTTTTTTTGCCCACATCCCGCAAGCAAAAAGAGGAGAGCAAAACTAGCAATTAGTAACTTTTTCATAATTCCTCACATGATTTTAAAACAAAAGAGCAAACAAGGCCAGGAGTCACTCCCAGCCTTGATGTTTTATAGAGCTGCACGTAGACGTGCTTCTGCATTTTCTACATTACGGACAGAGCGTGGCAAGAAGGCACGGATATCATCTTCTTTATAGCCGACTTGTAGGCGCTTCTCGTCAACGAGAATCGGACTCTTTAAGATCCGTGGTGTTTCCATGATTAAGTTGAGCACTTCATTGACACTCAAATCCTCGATGTCAACTCCAAGTGCCTTAGCGTAGCGGTTTTTTGACGAAACGATACTGGCAATTCCATTATCTGTTTTCGTGAGAATATCTAATAACTCTTCTCTTGTAATTCCTTCTTTACCGAGATTTTGTTCTTTATAACTTAACTGGTGGGCATTGAGCCAGGTTTTCGCTTTTTTACAGCTAGTACAACTTGAGACTGTATAAATTTTGATCATGTACCTACCCCTTTCGCTACATGTTACTATCAGTTTAGTCTATTATACCATAAAAAACATCCGACTTGCGACCTATTTTTAAAAAAAATTAACTTTTTTCGCGATTTTCGTACTTTTTTCTTGACAAAATCAATTTATAACCAACTTTTAAATTTTTTGATATACAATCGTTTTACAACTGTAACACTTATCATATAGAGAACGATAATCAAAAGCAAAAAGAGGAAATAAATTGGTTCCAAAGGGGTTAAATGAAGCAGGCTAGCAATTGAAGAGTAGGGAAGTAAGGTCACAAAACTAGCTGCTAGCAAGGTTGTTCCAAGAACAAACCATGATGGACGACTTTGTAAGAAAGGAAGTTTTGCTGAACGAAGCATATGGATAACCATGGTTTGGGACCACATGGATTCAATGAACCAACCTGTCTGGAACAAGATGATAAAGCCCGTTGCAGACTCTGCTCCGTGAGCATAAGCTTGACCTGTCGCCATTGGAACAATGACAAAATAGAGCAAGATAAAGGTCAAAATATCAAAGGCAGAAGAAATCGGACCCATCCAAATCATAAAACGAGTAATAGACTTAGCTTCCCACTTATGGGGATGCTTCAAAAAGTCTTCATCTACATTATCAAATGGCAAGGCAATGCAAGAAAGGTCGTAGACGAGGTTTAACACAATCAAGTGAATCGGAGCCATAGGAAGGAAAGGTAAAAAGATACCAGACACTAAAAGAGAGAAAATGTTCCCGAAATTAGAGCTGACCGTCATCTTGATATATTTGGTCATATTAGCGTAGACCTTACGCCCTTCAACCAGCCCTTTTTCAAGCACCATCAAATCCTTATCTAGCAAAATGACATCAGCCGTTTCTTTGGCAATATCTACTGCTGTATCAACAGAAATCCCCACATCAGCCACTTTCATAGAAGGGGCATCATTGATCCCATCTCCCATATAGCCGACACAATGTCCATTCGATTTGATTTGTAAAATGATTCGTGCTTTTTGATCCGGAGAGAGTTTGGCAAAGACAGTCACTTTCTCAACTGCTTGGGCCAATTCTTCGTCCGTCATGGCATCAATATCAGAACCCAACAAGATTTGATCAACGTCTAAACCAACTTTTTCGCAAACTGCTTGGGTTACCTTTTCATTGTCACCCGTCAAGATCTTTGTTTGAACACCGTGTTCTAACAAAGCTTGGATAGCAGGTGCTGCTGATGGTTTTGGTGGATCTAGAAAGGCAAGATATCCTGTTAGAATCATCTCTTTTTCATCTTCAACGGAGTAAGCAAAACCTTCCTTTAAGCCTGTTTTATAAGCGACTCCCAAGACTCGCAATCCCTGTTGATTAAGTTGATCTACTTCTTTTAAGATTTCCGCTCGGATATCATCCGTCAGAGGGCTAATCTGACCTTGATATTCCACATGGGTTGAAATCGCAAGCATTTCCTCTAGAGCACCCTTGGTTACCAAACTAACAACTTCGTTCTCATCCTTGACGATGACACTCATCCGTCTGCGTTCAAAATCAAAGGGTAATTCATCTATTTTTTGGAAGCTAGTATCCAAATTTTGTAGAATAGCGTGTTCTTTAGCTTCTTTTTCAGTTCTACTGATAATGGCACGGTCCATCAAGTTTTTCAAACCGGTTTGAAAATAGGAATTGAGGTAGGCACGTCTCAACACAGACAAATCCAAATCTCCATGTATATCCAAAGGATATTCAAGGACAATTTCGTCTTGGGTAAGGGTTCCGGTTTTATCTGTGCATAGGATATCAATAGCACCTAGGTCCTGTATGGCATTGAGTTTTTTGATGACCACTTTTTCCTTGGCCATGATAATAGAACCCTTTGCTAGACTGGCTGTGATGATCATAGGAAGCATCTCAGGTGTCAAACCAACACCAACACTCAGTGCAAATACGCCAGCTTCCAGCCAGTCTCCATCCGTCAAGCCATTGGAGAGAAAGACGATGGGAACCATGACCAGCATCAAACGGATTAAGAGCCAAGAGATACTGTTCATCTCCCGTTCAAAAGAGGTCGGTTCGTCATAGGTATTGAGAGTCTGCTCGATTTCTCCCATCATGGTGTCATCACCGACCGCTAGAATCAAAGCCTTGGCGCTTCCTGATATCACATTGGTTCCCATAAAAGCGAGCGCTTCTGCTTCTAGCAGACTATCAAAATTTGACTGACTCATTTTTGACAAGGCTAGTTTCTCAACCGAGTCACTTTCACCTGTCAAACCAGACTGTTGAACAAAGAAATCACGTGATTCAATTAAAATGAGGTCTGCTGGAATCATATCCCCAGCACTTAACTTGACTATATCTCCAACGACCAAATCTTCAATTGCAACCTCTAAACTCTGGTCTTCGCGAATAACTGTGGCAGTGTTCACAATCATTTTTGATAGATTGGTCGCGGCCTTGTCACTCCGCAATTCTTGGACAAAGCGTATGCCACCAGAGATTAGAACGAGAACAACGATGATGATAGAGGTCGTCGGATCTTCTTGTCCAGGCTTCGCCAGCCAGACATTGGTCACCATGGAAATCATAGCGATGACCAGCAGGATGATTGTAAATGGATTGATGATGGATTCGTAAATCTTTTTGAGGATACTGTCTTCTTGACCCTTGGTGATGGTATTTTCGCCATATAGGTCACGATTTTTCTCCACCTGCTCCTCAGTCA
>CAUQPD010000035.1:0-14819 GCA_963519935.1 uncultured Streptococcus sp. | reverse complement strand
GGGTCGTCGCCATAGTCTTGACCTGACGCAGACGAAGATCCTCCAGAATAGCCATAGCAAGCGCTGCTCCTTCCTGCGGATCGGTACCTGCCCCAAGCTCATCTAGTAACAAGAGCGAGTGCTGGTTGACCTTGCCAAGAATATCTACGATATTGGTCATGTGGCTAGAGAAGGTAGACAAGCTTTGTTCGATAGACTGCTCATCCCCAATATCTGCGAAGATTTCCTCAAAAACACCGACACGGCTTCCCTTGTCAGCTAGAATGGGCAATCCAGATTGGGCCATGAGTTGAGTCAAGCCTAGGGTTTTGAGCATGATGGTCTTCCCACCAGTATTGGGACCTGTAATGACAATAGCTGTTAATTCCTTACCAAAGTGTACATCGTTTGCCACTGCATTTTTGACCAAAGGATGGCGAACATGAAGAAGTTGAATCTCTTGATTCTCTGAAAGTTGGGGAACGACTGCTTGTCTTTCTTGAATGAAACGCACCTTGGCACGAATCAAGTCTAAATGGCCGATAATCCAAGCATCATTAGCAATCTCAGCAGCATGAGGACGAACCCGTTCCGATAGTTCCTGCAGGATGCGAATCATCTCATAGCGTTCGTCAGCTCGCAGACTAGCGATTTCTTCGCTCAGCTTGACCACCTCACGTGGCTCGATATAAACCGTATTACCACTGGCAGAGATGTCATGGACAACACCTGCAATCTTATTGCGATAGGTGTTCTTTACTGGTAAAACTTGACGGCCATTTCTGCTAGCGATTATACCTTCCGTCAACATCTGCGCTTTTTGCTTGAGTAAGTCTTGCAAGACATCTCGAACTTGACTCTCGCTATCATGGATTTTCCGACGGATACGTGCTAGTTCTTCGCTGGCAAAATTCTCGATAAATCCTGCATCATTTAGAGCTTGGAGACTTCCTTGCAAGTGTGGAAACTCATGCAGTTTCTCAAACCATCTCGCCAACTGCTCCAAGCGTACGTTTTCTAGATTGTCGTAAAAACTTTGCAACTCTCTGCTAGCAAGCAAGACTCGTTTGAGAAGCAAGAACTCCTCAATATTGAGGTCCGCCCCCATCTCCAGACGCTTGCAGACAGCTGAAAGCTCACGTGTCGCTAGGATAGTAAAGTGAGGTTGCTCCACAAATAAGGCTTGCATTTCCTCCATCTCTGTAAAGGCTTGCTTGATCTTATCCACCTTAGCAGTTGGAGCCAAGCCTTTTAGCTCCTCTAGGCCTTGTTCTGTCAGGAGATGCGGTTCAAACAAGGTTTTGATTTTATTAAATTCTAAGGTTTCTAGTATTTTTGTATTCATATTTTTTCCTTGTATGCTGGTTTAAAAGATTATAGCAACTAGGTGTTTTGACCTAGTCGTCCAATCTGTAAACAAAGGGCTAGGAAAAATCCCGCCCTTTTTATCCGATTAAATTTGTCACCCAGAGTTGTTTGATAAGATTTGTCGTAAAAGGGACACTTTGGATGATGTGTTTGGCTACTGTACTTTTTTCGAGTGAATTTTGAATGACTGCCAGAGGTACTGTTGCAAGGATGGTCAGAGCCATTTGCAAGACAAATAAGGTTACCAATAGAGACAAAACGCCTGATCCGATACGCAACCATTTGACATCAAGCTTTTTAGTTGGAATCAAGTGCAGGAACAAACCGATAAAACGTCCGATAGTGTAGCAAATCCCAAAAACTAGAAGATAGGCTAGACCCGCATAAAAGACCTTGTCTAGATGAAACAGCTGGTCTGAAGGGAAGAAAAAGGTTCCCTGTCCTTCCTGAGGATTGGCATAAGGGACAAGCAAGTGGAAGTGGTCGCCCAGTGATTTATAAAACTGTCCCGCAACAAAGGCTGAAATCACTGCCACGAGGAAATAATAAACTTGCAGGACCAAACCTCTACGGTAGCCGATGTAAAAGCCCCAAGCCAGAACCAATAAGAGTAGGATTGAAATCATAGGGAGTCCTCAATCTTGCTCTGTTCTTGTTTGACAGCAATCAACTTGTGGCGGAGTTCTAACAACTCTTGCTCCTTGTCATCAAATTCAATCTCACGGTTGAGTTGTGTAGATAGACAATTGACCGCCAAAAGAAGCGCAATGGTTTCATCATCTGCCCCAGGCATTTGTTCTTTAATTGCTTGGTACTTTTCAGTCGCAACCTTGGCAATTTCCTCCATGAAGAGGTTGTCATGCTCGGTTGTCAAGGTTAATGTCTTTTTCCCGAATGTAAACTTATATCGATTTAGATTTGCCATAAAATTCACCTCACGATATTATACCAAATTTCGCTAACTTTGTCAGTTTTTACCAATTCTCCTGCTTTTGTGGTACAATAGAGACTATGGCAAGTATCACACTCACACCAAGTGAACAGGAAATTCAGAGCTTTTTAAGTCAGTATCAGAAGGCTCTCAGTCCTAGTAAAAATCCCTATATCCGCTATTTTTTGCGCTTCCCTCAGGCAACGGTTTCCATCTATACTTCTGGAAAAGTCCTCCTTCAGGGCGAAGCTGCTGAGCAGTACGCCAGTTTCTTTGGCTATCAAGTTGTAGAGGAAACCAGTGGACAAGATTTTCCTATGATTGGGACCGATGAGGTGGGGAATGGTTCCTACTTTGGTGGGCTGGCTGTCGTGGCTTCCTTTGTGACACCGGACCAGCATGACTTCTTGCGAAAACTCGGCGTAGGGGATTCAAAAACCTTGACTGACCAAAAGATTCGTCAGATTGCCCCTATCCTCAAGGAAAAAATCCAGCATCAAGCACTCCTCCTTTCACCGAGCAAGTACAACGAAGTTATCGGAGAGCGTTACAATGCTGTTTCTGTAAAGGTTGCCCTTCACAATCAGGCTATCTTTCTCCTGCTTCAAAAAGGAGTCCAGCCAGAAAAAATCGTGATTGACGCTTTTACAAGTCCTAAAAACTATGACAAGTACTTGGCGCAAGAAGCCAACCGTTTTCCAAACAAAATTAGCTTAGAAGAAAAAGCCGAGGGCAAATACCTGGCTGTTGCGGTTAGCTCCATCATTGCGCGGGATCTCTTCCTCGAAAACTTGGAAAATCTAGGACGAGAACTGGGCTATCAACTGCCAAGTGGCGCTGGGACTGCATCAGATAAGGTTGCTAGCAAAATCCTTCAGGCCTATGGCATGAAGGGACTTCATTTCTGTGCCAAACTGCATTTTAAAAACACTGAAAAAGCAAAAAAACTTCTATAGAGGTAAACCATGAACTATTTAAAATCATTTATAAAAGAATGGGGAGTCATCTTCCTGGTTATCGCACTGGTAGGTCTTAGCCGCATCTTCCTTTGGAGCAATGTCCGTGTGGAAGGACATTCGATGGACCCTACCCTAGCCGACGGAGAAGTTCTCTTCGTTGTTAAACACCTCCCAATTGACCGCTTCGACATCGTGGTTGCGCATGAGGAAGACGGAAATAAAGACATTGTCAAAAGGGTTATCGGCATGCCTGGTGATACCATCCGCTACGAAAATGACAAACTCTTTATCAACGGTGAAGAAACGAATGAACCTTACCTAGCTGAATATCTCAACTTGTTCAAAACAGAAAAGTTGCAAAACACCTATACTGGCAAAGGATTTGAAGGCAATAAGGGAGTTTACTTTAGAGAACTTGCTCAAAAAGCACAAGCCTTTACGGTTGATGTCAATTCCAATACCAGCTTCAGCTTTACTGTCCCTCAAGGTGAGTACCTTCTCCTTGGTGACGATCGTCTAGTCTCTAGCGACAGCCGCCACGTTGGTACCTTTAAGGCCAGCGATATAAAAGGTGAAGCAAAATTCCGTTTCTGGCCACTTAACCGTATCGGAACATTTTAAGATAAGGAAGAGGCCGAGAATGCTAAGTCTCAGTCTCTTTTTCTATTGCGAGAGAAAACCTTAAAGTAATCTAGCTTTTCAAAGTGGCTAAGGGTCCAACTCTCACGAACTCATGTAAAGGAAACCTATGGAAGTTTATTTTTCAGGCACCATTGAACGGATTATTTTTGAAAATCCCAGTAATTTTTATCGCATTCTCCTCCTAGATATCGAAGATACGGACGCGGAGGACTTTGACGATTTTGAAATCATCGTTACAGGAACCATGGCGGACGTGATTGAAGGGGAAGACTACACTTTTTGGGGGCAAATCGTTCAGCACTCCAAGTATGGGGAACAGCTTCAGATCAACCGTTATGAACGCGCAAAACCAACTAGCAAGGGCCTCGTCAAGTACTTTTCTAGCAGTCATTTCAAGGGAATTGGTCTCAAAACGGCCCAAAAAATCGTTGATAGCTATGGTGACAATACCATTGACGAAATTCTGGAGCATCCTGAAAAGCTGGAAAGCATTGCTGGACTCTCTGCCAAAAACCGTGAGGCTTTTGTCTCCACCCTCCGTATCAACTATGGGACAGAAATGGTCTTGGCAAAACTGGCCAACTACGGCATTCCCAATAAACTAGCCTTTCAGATTCAAGATTTTTACAAGGAAGAAACGCTGGATATTGTCGAAAACTATCCCTACCAGCTGGTCGAGGATATCAAAGGATTGGGTTTTACCATTGCAGACCAATTGGCTGCCGAACTAGGCATCGAAAGTCAAGCTCCTGAACGCTTCCGTGCTGGCCTTGTTCATAGTCTTTTTCAGGGATGTATGGATACGGGCGATACCTATATGGAAGCCCGAGATTTGCTGGAACAAACCCTGACTCTCCTTGAATCTTCTTGTCCCGTGGAACTGGATCCCAGCCAAGTAGCTCAGGAATTATCTCATCTAATTGAAGAGGACAAGGTTCAGCAGATTGATACCAAAATCTTTGATAACAGCCTCTTTTTCGCTGAAGAAGGCATTCGCAGTCACTTAGTTCGTATCCTTGAAAAAGGAAAGCAGAAAAGTCAGGATTTGGAAACCATTCAAAAGCATATCTCCAGTGTTGAGGAAGAGCTTGGTATCCAGTACGATACCATTCAAAAACAGGCTATCTGCGACGCTATCCAGAACAAGGTCTTTATCCTAACAGGTGGACCTGGTACTGGTAAGACGACTGTTATCAATGGAATTATCGCTGTTTATGCACTTTTAGAAGGACTTGACCTCAGGAAGAAAAGCAACCTGCCGATTCTTCTCGCTGCTCCAACTGGTCGAGCGGCTCGGCGCATGAATGAATTGACAGATTTGCCTAGCGCGACCATACACCGTCATTTGGGGATGACGGGAGACGATGATACCAGTCATCTAGAAGATTATCTGGATGCCGACTTCATCATCGTGGATGAGTTTTCTATGGTGGACACTTGGCTAGCCAACCAACTCTTCTCCAACATCTCTTCTAACAGTAAAATTCTCATCGTAGGGGATAGCGACCAATTACCTTCTGTTAGTCCCGGACAAGTCCTTGCAGACCTGCTCCATATACCTCTGATTCCGCAGACCCGCTTGGAACGGATTTACCGTCAGAGCGAAGAATCAACTATCGTTACCTTGGCGAGTCAAATTCGACAAGGCATCTTGCCAGCTGACTTTACCCAGAAAAAGGCAGACCGTTCCTACTTTGAAATCGCTAGTGGCCATATCCCAGCTACCATTGAGAAAATTCTTGGCGCTGCCCTCAGAAGTGGCATTCCGGCTCGCGATATTCAGGTGCTAGCGCCTATGTATCGAGGAACTGCTGGTATTGACGCCATCAACCAACTCATGCAAGACCTGCTCAATCCTCAGCAAAAGGGGCAAGTTAGCTTTGAAGCAACTCAGTGTCACTATCGAACAGGGGACAAGGTTATTCACCTAGTCAACGACGCTGAAGTCAATGTCTTTAATGGGGACCTAGGCTACATCACAGACCTAATTCCTGGTAAATACACCGAGTCCAAACAAGACGAGATTGTCATTGATTTTGATGGTAATGAAGTCGTCTACTCACGTAATGAATGGTACAAGATTCGACTAGCCTATGCCATGAGTATCCATAAGTCTCAGGGAAGTGAGTTTCCTGTTGTCATCCTGCCCATCACCAGTGCTAGCAAGCGCATGCTGGAGCGAAATCTCATCTACACAGCCATTACACGCGCCAAAAGCAAACTTATCTTACTAGGTGAATTACAGGCTTTCAACTATGCAGTCAAGCACATCGGAACTGCCCGCAAGACCTATCTGATTGAGCGTTTCAGTGATTTAATTGAAACTAATATTGAAGAAAGCAAACAAGCCTTCTCTGAAACTGCCACACCAAGTGACTCTGAACAATCCTACATCCTCACCGAGGAAAACTGGTCTAGTATTCCAGCCATGATTGGGATTACAGACGCAGACTTAAAAGAGATTTTTGGAAAATAGTGCAATAAAAAACCCACCTAGTCAGGTGGGCTTTTTCTCTTTTAAGATTATTTAACTGTTGCTGTGCTTGTGATTAATTCAACAGCTTTTTTGATAGTGATATCGTGTTTCAACATGTCAGCTGAAAGCAAGTTTTGTACTTGTGCAACTTCCATGTTGTAGTCTGCTGCCAATTGCTCGATTTCTTTTTGGATTTCTTCTTCTGAAGCGTCAAATCCTTCAGCTTTGGCAACTGCTTCGATAACAAGGTTAGTCTTAGTACGTGACTCAGCTTCTCCCTCGTATTGTTTGTGAAGGTCTTCTTGAGTAGTTCCAGTGATTTGGAAGTACATGTCAGGGTTGATACCTTGACGTTGCAAGTTTCCAAGGAATTCATTTACTGAACGGTGAACTTCTTCGTGGATCATTTCTTCTGGAAGTTCTACGATTTCAGCGTTTTCTACAGCTTTATCAATTGCTGCGCCTTCAACGGCGTCTTTGTATGCTTCTTCTTTCGCAGCAGTCAATTCTTTGCGGTATTTTTCTTTCAATTCGTCAAGAGTTTCCACTTCTTCGTCGATGTCTTTTGCAAGTTCATCATCAAGAGCTGGAACTTCTTTTGCTTTTACTTCGTGGATAGTTGTCACGAATTTAGCTTCTTTACCTGCAAGGTCCTCTGCTTGGTAGTCTTCTGGGAATGTTACAACTACATCAACAGTGTCGCCAGCTGAGTGTCCAATCAATTGGTCTTCAAAACCAGGGATAAATTGACCTGATCCAAGTCCAAGTGAGAAGTTTTCACCTTTTCCACCGTCAAATTCAACACCGTCGATAGAACCAACGAAGTCGATGACAACAGTGTCGCCGTTTTCAGCAGCAGCTTCTTTGATAACCAATTCAGCCAAGTTGTTGCGTTCGCGTTCGATACGCTCTTCAACGTCAGCGTCAGTTACTTCTTTTTCTACATCAACTGATACTTCAAGGTTTTTGTAGTCACCCAATTTTACTTCAGGTTTTGTCACGACTTCAGCAGTGATAACCCAGTCTTGACCTTTTTCCATTGAAGTTACGTCAATTTTTGGTTGCGCAACCACTTCAAGACCAGCTTCTTTTACTGCAGCTTCATATGCGTTTGGCAAAAGTGCGTTCATTGCATCTTGATAAAGAGCTTCTTCACCAAATTTTTGGTCGAAGATAGGGCGTGGAAGGTGACCTTTACGGAAACCAGGAACGTTAAGAGTTTTCTTTACTGAGTTAAATACACGGTCCAATTCTGGTTTGATTTGGTCTTGAGAGATCGTGAAAGTCAAGACTCCACGGTTTGTTTCTTTGTTTTCAAATGATACAGACATTCTGTCATTTCTCCTTAAAATTTTTTAAATACAGTCTATTATAGCATAAACCACGGTTAATTTTCAAGTAATGAATGCGCTTTTCAATGATGCTAAAGGTACTTGCTTGCTTCCTTGATACTGAGTTCAGCCATTCTTTCCTTGTTTTTTTCGATGAAGCTTGCTACCCATTCCGGATTGGTTTTGGAGTAGTCTCTTAGGGCCCAGCCGATGGCTTTGTTGATAAAAAATTCTGTCTGGTCTAGATTATTGAGCAGGACCTTTTCCATCAGTTGGACATTTGTCTTCTCTTTTCTTAACAACTGGTGGTCAATAGCAACTCGTCTCAGCCAGATATTGTCCGATAGGCTCCATTTTAAAATCACTTCTTCAAGTTTCGGATGGTTAGCCACCAAACTCCCAACTACTCTATCTAGAATATCTACTGTGTCCCACCAGGACTTGGTCACTACTAGACGCTCAAGCTTAGGCAAATCATCCTTCGTTAGATAAAACTGCATAGCTTTCAAATAGTTGGCGCCCACATATTGGTATTCTCTAGGTTCCTTTTCCCAGCAAATATCTACAAAATCCCAGTCAATAACTCTTGTTTTTTTCGCTTCTGGAAAATACTTTTTATAGAGGGCATTTCTTTCAGGACCTGCAATACCTAAAAAGGGAAATTGATGGCGCATATAGGCTTCCATTGGGCCTGCTTTCTCAGGCTCTTTTGCTGCTTCTAGCTCCTCAAGTAAATCTGCAAGACTCATCTAAAAGTCCTCCTGCCCGACCAAGTGGTGCTGGAAGGCATAGACCGCCGCCTGGGTGCGATCGCTGACCTCAAGTTTAGCAAGGATATTGGACACATGGGTCTTGACCGTCTTGAGAGAGATAAAGAGTTCATCTGCAATCCGCTGGTTTTCGTAGCCCTTGGCAATGAGTTGAAGTACGTCTCGCTCACGCGCAGTCAGCTCCTCATGAAGCTCCATATGATTACGGTGGTATTCAACCTTCTTGCTGACCTCTTGTTCAATGGCCAGCTCTCCAGCAGCCACCTTGCGGACGGCATGAAGCAGTTCGTCTGCACTAGAAGTCTTGAGCATATAACCTTTGGCACCCGCATTCAAGACCGGCATAATTTTTTCATTGTCCAAGTAAGAGGTGACAATTAATATCTTGGCTTCAGGCCATTCTTTGAGGATGGCTAAGGTCGCGTCAATCCCATTCATCTCAGGCATGACGATATCCATGACAATGACATCTGGACGCAGTTCCAAGGCCAAGTCAATTCCTTGAGACCCGTTGGACGCCTCGCCCACAACTTCTACATCGTCTTGGAGGTCAAAGTAGCTTTTCAAGCCCAATCGGACCATTTCATGGTCATCTACCAGTAAAATTTTCATCTCTACTCCTTTATGATTCCTTATCTAGCAGGGGAATACGGATATCAACCGCCAGTCCTTGCTTAGGTGCTGTCAAGAGTTGAACCGTTCCTGCCATATCTTCGACTCGCTCCTTGATATTTCGCAGTCCATAACTCAAGTCGTCTAAGCTCCCTAACTGGAAACCAATCCCATTGTCCACCACCTTCAGCTGCACTTCAACATCTGTCTGATAGAGGTAGACATCTAGGCAAGATGCCTGGGCATGGCGGAGGGTATTGCTGATCAACTCCTGCAAAATACGGAAGATATGTTCTTCAATCTTCTTGGGCAATTTAGACACATTCTGCTTGAGACTAACCTTGAGATCACTCTTGTCCTCAAGCTCTTTTAAGAGGATTTGAATCCCCTCAACTAGACTCTTCTCTTCCAACTCAACTGGTCGCAAATGTAGGAGCAAGACCCGCAAATCCTTTTGGGCTGTCTCTAGGATGGCCGCGACACTTTGCAACTGGGTCTGCATCTTTTCTCTATCCAGCTTCAAAGCCTGTTGACTGACACCTGATAAAATCATATGGGCTGCAAACAACTCCTGACTAACTGTATCGTGCAGGTCGCGTGCAATCCGCTTCCGTTCTTTCTCGATGATTGCTTCTTCCTTGACCAGGCTTTGATTTTCAGCCTTTTGAACAGCTTCTGTCAAGAGGTTGAGCTTGCCAGACAAGGACTTAAAACTGGCATCCAAGTCTGGATCTGCAAAGGCAACCACCTCTTTCCCTGCTAGCAGTCGCTTGAGATTGACTTGCATTTTTCTGCGAGAGACTTCTTCTATCACGCGCCAAAAGAGGACAAAAAAGAAGGTCATGGAAAGGCTAAAGACCAAGATCAAGAAGATGAGTTTCTCTGTTTTCTCGATATCCTGTAGCAAATAGGACCAGTCTAGTTCAAAAATATCAAGTAGACTATTGGTCAAAAAGAGGATAAAGAGGAAAGAAGTCAGGCCGATTAACAGATACGATTGCTTTTTCATCCTCTGACCACCTCCACATCGCCAACCATAGTAGTTAGGAAAATCTTGACGCTCTTGTTACTCTTGAGATAGTCTCTAGTCTCCTGATGATAGTGTTCATTGCGGAGGGATCTCTTAGGTTGATGAAGGAAAGTTAGATCTCCATAAAGACAGTTAACACTGAGGCTGATTTCCACATCTACAGGTACGATAATTCTAGTCGTTCCGACCATCTTTCTAAGGATAATGACATTGTCATGATTGGTTAGGATAACTCTTTCCAAATGAATGGTGTCCTTGCCCATGAGGCGAAAGAGGTTGATATCGTCAAACTGGCAGGTCTGATGGCTAGAGAAATGATGGAGATTGCCAAACCAAGGATTGCGTTCATTTTTTACCGTCACCACCTCTTCAAAGACCAAGTCCGTCTCCTCTCTTTCTTGATTCATCATTGGATAAAGAAGAAAGAGACTATAGATGACCGCTACAAAGATGGCTAAAATCACAAAGGGATTGAGCATGACGATGAAAAAGAAAAGAATAGTCGCCACAAGGAGGAAAACGTTGTTGCCCTCTTTACCTGTATAATAGCGAAGCAAGAGCAAAAAGAGGAATAGAATCAGCAGAAAACGCGAAAAATGCTCTGATACCATCAAAATCAGAGCTCCCGTCAACAGACAGGCTTCAATAAATAAAAAGATTTGAAATTTTTTCATAGATGCATCCTCTCCCTTCTATTTTATCACAATTCAAAAAAGTCACCTCGGTCTGAGGATGGAAAAAGGAGATTGGACAGAAATCGCTCCTACAAGCTTGGTTCTTTCAGCTCACCACAGTTGGCAAAAGGCTACAAAAAAGGGCGGGATTCTTGTCCCGACCTCTCTACATCTGATCTTTTGCTTCTTTTAGTTTACCGTAAAGAATATAGTCTACGTTTTGCAGATCTGCTATGGTGGCACAATTAAGGGCACACATGATCAAGCGCAGGTCTTCTTTCCAGCCCTGGACAATGCTAATCACTTCCTCGATCGAGTAGGTTTCAACCAATTCCAGAACGGTACGTGACAGTCCTACAGCCTTGGCACCAAAGACCAAGCACTTAATCATATCAAGAGGATTTCGAACCCCTCCACTAACCAAAAGTTCGATCTTTTCTTTCCAGGTTTGGGCATTGAGAAGGGCCTGCATAGTAGACTGGCCCCATTGATTGAGGTAGTCACGTTGGCCACTGCGACGGTTTTCAATATAGGCAAAGCTGGTGCCACCACGACCTGACAGGTCAACCGTTCGAACACCCAGTTCATAGGCTCTCTCGATGGTCTTCACATCCATCCCAAAGCCCACTTCCTTTAGAACAATAGGAACGGGGATTTGCTTGCTATAGTCTGCCAGATGCGATTGCCAGCTTCGAAACTTTCTTTCTCCCTCGGGCATGAGTAATTCCTGCATGACATTAACATGCACTTGGAGGAGAAGAGGATTCATCGCTTCTACAGTCTGAAGTCCCAACTCAACAGGCTTGTCCAATCCAATATTGGTTCCTAGAAGGAGATTTGGATGGCTAGATTTGACAGAAAAAGAATCATCTGTTGGATCTTTGAGGGCTGCGCTATAAGAGCCCGTCACAAACAAAATCCCACAGGCTTCTGCCACCTGAGCCAGCTTTTGATTGATTTCTCTCCCCTTATCGCTTCCACCTGTCATGGCATTGATATAAAAAGGAAAGTCCCACTTTCGACCTGCAAACTCTGTAGACAAATCAATCTCATCCAGGTCATAAAGAGGCAGGGAAGAATGAATCAACTCCACCTCATCAAAGCTATTATAGGAACTTTTCTGCTCAAGGGCATAGCGGATGTGCTCGTCCTTACGATTTGTCGTCATGTCCTATCCTTTCTTGGTATAAGAGCTCAATCCCCAGATCGGCCCAGCGATTTTTTAGGGTTTCAGTTGATTGCACATCAAAGCTCAAGGCAATGCCACAGTCACCACCACCAGCCCCACTACTCTTGGCAACAGCCTGCAAATCTTGACTGGCTTCTTTCAACTGTCTCAGCGAAGGTGTGTAAATATCTGAGCTCAAACCTTCTAAAAGCTGGCTGGCTGTTTCCACCTGCTCGATAATTTTTTCTGCATTCCCCTGCTCCAGGGCTTCTACCAAAGCAGATACCGTTGCTTTTGAGGAAGTTAAAAATTTCTGGCCTATGTTTTGCTTGATTTGCTTAACCATTTGACTCGATACGGCCACTTGCTTGGTCCATCCCACTAGGAAATCACATTCTAGGCCCGGTTGCACTTGTGAGATAGAAAAGCCCCAATCACGCTCCAAAACTGTTGCCAAGCTTTCTTCTTCCAACCAAGTAGCCACCTTTTGGCGATCAAAAGACTGGTAGAGAATCAAATCCTCTGAAACGATACAGGCAAGGTCTCCCATAGAACCATTGTCGCCTCGCTTGAGCAAGACCGCGCTTGCCAGCTTGAACAAGAGTTCCGAATCAACCGTAATATCATATAGAGCCAGCAGAGCCTTGATCACCAAGACAACGACGCTACCACTAGAACCCAGACCAAACTTTTTGCCTTCCCGTTCCATTTTGCCACGGATTTCCAAAGAAAAAGGTCTCAAGGTTTGCCCACGATAAACGAGGAAATCTCCCACTAAAGCAATCGTTTCTTGAATCAAACTGTAGTCAGGATTTGGCGTCAAGTCCACTGCAAAATCAAACAGATCTGAGTAGATACGGTAGCTGTCAGAAAAAGCAATCTCAGCCTTCATATAGATGGGGATGGCCTTTATCAAGGCCATCTGCCCTGGCTCTAGAATAGCATATTCACCTGCCCAATAAAGTTTTCCGCAAGTTTTAACAGCAATCATCTTGGCTCAAATCCTTTGTTTTTGACACAATCAAGCGGTAACGTTGACCAAAGACTTCTGACAAATGCTCCAAGTCTTTCTCCTGACAGAGAACCTTGACATTGGGGCCAGCATCCATGGTAAAGTAACAGGCTTCCCCTTGCTCACGAAGTTGACGGACAAAGTCCATGGCCTCATAAGTCGCATCCGTCAGATATGAAAAGGCTGGACTAGCAGTTTTGGTCGTAGCGTGCATGGCTAGGGCATTTTTCTCAGTCAATTCCCCAACTTTGGTAAAGTCATTTTCCTTGAGATAAAGCAGCATATCTTGATAATCTTTCTCAGACTGACGCACCCAGTCATCAAAGGTCGTCGAGGTTTCCACACAGAGTTTCATCCCATCACGGCTAGAGATTGGTTTTTTCTTGTCCTCTAGCACCAACATGATCATGGCTAGTTTCAAGTCTGTCTCTACAGGGTAAATTTCCCCACTATCCTTGTCCCAGGCCCCTAGTGGTCCATAAAAACTCCGAGAAGAAGAGCCTGAGGCAAACTTAGCCTCCTGCGCCAACTGGCTCCGATTCAAACCAAGCTGAAAATAAGCATTGCAAGCCTTGACCAAGGCGGACAAACCGCTAGAACTGGAGGATAAACCCGCTGCAGTCGGCATGTTGTTTTGGGTATCGATACGGACAAAACCCTCACCTGCTGGACGATAGCGGTCGATGATTTTGCTCATCTTGGCATGCTCCGCCTCATTTTGGAGCTGACCATTGATATAAAAGGCATCCGCCGTCGCATGGGCTTGTAGAGGCGACAAGGTCGTCTCTGTATACATATTTTCCAAAGTCAGAGAGATACTGCTAGTAGCAGGAACCATCTCTTTTTCTTTTTTCTTTCCCCAGTATTTGATAATGGCAATATTTGCGTAGGAACGTACTGTTACAGGCTTTCGATCCATGTCTGAACAGCTCCTTTCTCTTCTAATCGTTTTGCTAATTCTTCTGCTTGATCCAGATTGGCTGCCAAGGCGATAATACAGCCTCCTAGCCCACCACCGCTCATCTTGGCACCCAGAGCTCCGTAGCTAAGAGCCGTTTCAACGAGGGAATCTGCCTCAGGGCTGCTGACACCAATTTCTTTTAAATGTAAATGCGCTTGACTGAGGATTTGTCCCAGTTTTTCAGCATCTTTTGTTTTTATCGCATCTTCTGCCTGCTGGGTCAATTCTCCCAAGGCATGCAAAAACGGTAGGGCATCCTTCCCCTTGCTTTGAACTACTTGGATGGCTTCACGAGTGTGACCATACACGCCCGTATCAGCAATCACCAAATAGGCAGATAGGTTCATCTCAAGTTCTGTAAAACCAACGTTCTTGATAAAGCGAATAGGCTGGTCACTGAGACAGGTCTTGGCATCCAACCCGCTCGGATTCATATGGGCAATCATCTCAGCCCGATTGACCAAGATTTCCAATACATGATGAGGCAGTTCGGCTTGATAGTAGTCAAAAACAGCTCGAATGGCCGCTATGCTGATAGCCGCAGACGAACCCATCCCTCGTTTTTCAGGGATAGCCGAGTCAATCACACAGCGAATGCAAGCATCCTTGATATTTAGATGCTCAAGCGAGGCATACACCGCCATAGACAAGGTATCCTCCTCATAGAGGCGCCAAGGACTCGCTGCAGGAACTACCTTACAAGTCACCTCCACCTCCAAAAGAGGCAGGGAGATAGCAGGATAACCGTAAACGACCGCATGCTCTCCTATTAAAATAATCTTACTATGTGCCTGACCGACACCAACTTTTTTTGTCATTTTTTCCTTTTGCTAGACGAAAAAGCCGTCTCATTTTTCATACAAGTATTTATTCTTTCCTATCTATTTTATTATATTTTCACAAAAA
>CAUQPD010000034.1:0-14924 GCA_963519935.1 uncultured Streptococcus sp. | reverse complement strand
AAGGAATTGCCAATCCTATCTCTATGATTTTGTCAGTTGCCATGATGCTGAGAGACAGTTTTGGATGTTATGAGGATGCAGAGCGTATCGAGCGTGCTGTTGAAGCTAGTTTAGCGGCTGGCATTTTAACAAGAGATATAGGAGGACAGGCTTCGACTAAGGAAATGACAGAAGCCATCATTGAAAGATTATGAAGATAAATGAAGGAATCACGCTTGCCCTCTTGATTTGGAATTTGCTGATTTTCTTGATTTATGGCATTGACAAATCCAAGGCAAGAAGAGGTGCTTGGCGCGTCCCAGAGAAAATCTTACTCATTTTAGCCCTTACTTGTGGTGGTTTTGGTGCCTGGTTGGCAGGAATCACCTTTCACCACAAGACTAGAAAATGGTACTTTAAAACAGTTTGGTTTCTCGGGATGGTGACCACACTAGTAGCCTTATATTTTATTTGGAGGTAATGGATGGCAGGAAAATCGATTTTTGATAAATTATGGGACCGTCATGTCATCACAGGAGAAGAGGGGCAGCCCCAACTCATGTATGTGGACCAGCACTATATTCATGAAGTGACCAGTCCCCAAGCTTTTCAAGGATTACGAGATGCAGGTCGCAGATTGAGACGACCAGACTTGACATTTGGCACCTTTGACCACAATGTCCCAACGGTCAATATCTACGATATTCGAGATGTTATTTCTAAGGCTCAAATTGATAAGCTCGCTGAAAATGTTGAGGAGTTTGGGATTGAACATGCGGCCCACGGGTCTGAAAAGCAGGGAATCGTTCACATGGTTGGTCCAGAAACAGGACGGACGCAACCAGGAAAATTCATCGTCTGTGGAGACAGTCATACAGCTACTCACGGAGCTTTCGGAGCTATCGCTTTTGGGATTGGGACCAGTGAGGTCGAGCATGTCTTTGCTACCCAGACCCTCTGGCAAGTTAAACCCAAGAAAATGCTGGTAGAATTCACTGGTGTTCCTCAAAAAGGAGTATATTCTAAGGATTACATTCTCGCCTTGATTGCCAAGTACGGCGTTGCTTGTGGTGTTGGCTATGTGGTTGAATATCGTGGGCAAGCCATTGATGCTCTGACAATGGAAGAGCGAATGACCATCTGCAATATGTCCATCGAGTTTGGCTCCAAGATGGGAATCATGAATCCAGACCAGACTACCTATGACTATCTCAAGGGACGGGAATGTGTTCCCGAAGCTTTCGAGGAGGCTGTTGCTGACTGGAAGACGCTTGTCAGCGATGATGATGCTGTTTATGATAAGGTTATCCGGATGGATGTCTCAGACTTGGCTCCTATGGTGACCTGGGGAACCAATCCTGCTATGGGCGTCGACTTTGACAGTAGCTTCCCAGAAATTAAGGATATGAATGATGAACGAGCTTATCATTACATGGACTTGGAGCCTGGTCAAAAGCCAGAGGATATTGAACTAGGATATATTTTTATCGGGTCTTGTACCAATGCTCGTCTCAGCGATTTACAACTGGCCGCGCGATTTGTCAAAGGGAAGAAGATTGCTCCCAATCTAACAGCAATTGTAGTGCCAGGATCGCGTCCTGTCAAACGAGCTGCGGAGAAATTGGGCTTGGATAAAGTATTCTTAGACGCTGGCTTTGAGTGGCGAGACCCTGGTTGCTCAATGTGCCTAGGGATGAATCCTGACAAGGTCCCTGATGGGGTCCACTGTGCCTCAACCAGTAACCGCAACTTTGAAGACAGACAGGGATTTGGTGCTAAGACCCATCTCTGCAGTCCAGCCATGGCAGCTGCGGCAGCTATTGCAGGGCGTTTCGTAGATGTTCGGCAAATGCCAGAAGCCCAGTAAGGAGAGGATATGGAGAAATTTACAGTTTATACGGGAACGACCGTTCCTCTCATGAATGATAACATCGACACCGACCAAATCCTACCCAAGCAGTTTCTCAAGTTAATTGATAAAAAAGGCTTTGGTAAGTACCTTATGTATGCTTGGCGTTATCTAGACGATAACTACACCGAGGATCCAGACTTTGTTTTTAACCGACCTGAATATCGCAATGCCAGTATTCTCATTTCAGGTGATAACTTTGGGGCGGGTTCTTCGAGAGAACACGCAGCTTGGGCACTAGCTGACTATGGTTTTAAGGTCGTGATTGCAGGATCTTTTGGGGACATTCATTACAATAATGAACTCAATAATGGCATGTTGCCTATTGTTCAGCCTAGGGAGGTTAGTGAGAAACTAGCCCAGCTAAAACCAAGTGACCAGGTAACTGTGGACTTGGAACAACAAAAAATCATCTCACCAGTTGGAGAATTCTCTTTCGAAATTGATAGTGAGTGGAAACACAAGCTTTTAAATGGTTTGGATGATATCGGTATTACTTTGCAGTATGAAGACTTGATTGCTGCCTATGAAAAACAACGACCAGCCTACTGGCAGGATTAGAAAAATAGAAAAGGAAATATAGAACTATGACAAAACACATTCAATGGAACGGGACACTTTCACAAGAAGGCTATGACATTTTAAAAGGTGAGGGAGGTTGCATCGTTTGCCCTACAAAAGTTGGTTACATTATCATGACGAGCGATAAGGCAGGTCTTGAACGCAAATTTGAAGCTAAAGAGCGTAACCGTAACAAACCAGGTGTTGTACTTTGTGGTAGCATGGACGAGCTACGCGCTTTAGCACAACTCAACCCAGAAATTGAAGCCTTCTACCAAAAACATTGGGACGAAGACATTCTCCTAGGTTGTATCCTTCCTTGGAAACCAGAAGCTTTTGAAAAACTCAAAGCATACGGTGATGGCCGTGAAGAACTCATGACTGACGTTCGTGGTACTAGCTGTTTTGTCATCAAGTTTGGTAAAGCTGGTGAACAATTGGCTGCAAAACTTTGGGAAGAAGGCAAGATGGTCTATGCCTCATCAGCTAACCCATCTGGAAAAGGAAACCGTGGTAAGGTGGAAGGTATCGGTCAACGTATCGAAGGAGCAGTGGACCTTGTCATCGAAGCAGACGACTATGTTGCATCTATCCAACCTGACAAAACGATTGAAACTCGCTACGAGCAAGGTGTGATGGTATCAATGGTTGATAAAGATGGTAAGCTCATCCCAGAACAAGGAGGAGACCGTTCAATCTCACCAGCGCCAGTCGTGATCCGTAAAGGACTTGACATTGATAAAATCATGATGCATTTGTCAGATACCTTTAACTCATGGGACTACCGTCAGGGTGAGTATTATTAAGATAAAAAAGAAGTCTAGTGTTATGAGGGAATAAAACCCTCTACTCTAGGCTTTTTCTTTAGAATTTCTTTTCTTTTTTTAATAGATATGATATTCTATATATGAAATAGGGTTTTGAAATATTAAATACTAACTATCCTATAATATGAAAATGGAGCTACAAAATGGAAGAAAAATTAAATTATTGGATGATAGTTGCAGGAGGAGGTGGAAAAGTTTGGTCTTTATTTAAAGAAGAGAATATAGCTTGTATAGATTTTGATTCTAATTTATCTAATATTTTAGATTACAATAATCCTGAAGAATTGAAGCAAGGAAAGCAGAGCAATTTATTTATTTGGAAGTTTGCACATGACATAAAAATAAATGATTATATAATAGCTACCTCAGGATTAAACAAAATTTTAGGTATTGGACAATGTGTGAAAACATATTACTTTGATGAAACAAAAACAGAGTTTAAACATTGTATTGGTGTTAATTGGTTGAAAGTAGATGGTGGATGGGAATACCAAGGTAAAAAAGGTACAAGACAAACCATCAACTGGGATAGAAATTCAGAACGTATCAATTTATATAAATCCATTCTAAATGGTACATACAGAAAAAATATAGAGAAAGTTGTTATGAATAAAAATATTGACGATTATTTAGATAAATTAAAAAAATCCAAAAACCTCATTCTCCGTGGTGCTCCTGGTACAGGAAAAACTTATCTTGCTAAAGAAATTGCTAAAGAATTAACGGGTGGCAACGAAGACCAAATCGAATTTGTACAGTTTCACCCTTCCTATGATTATACGGATTTTGTAGAGGGGTTGAGACCAATTCTGGGGGATGATGGACAGATTAACTTTGGCTTGCAGGACGGTATTTTTAAGAAGTTCTGTCAGAAGGCTAAAGAAGCTCAGAAAACTGGAGGACAAGATAATTTTGATGAATCTTGGGATCTTTATCTTGAGTATGTTAATAGTAGAGATGAAAAAGAATATTTGACAAAATTTTCCTATCTCACAGTAAATAGTCGAAATAATTTTAATATCAATTATGAAACTAAAGCCAAAGGAACTGTCTTAACAAAATCTTATGTTTATGAACTGTATAAAGATGAAAAATATCTGAAAAAGCCCTTTTATCGTAACCAAGGAAAAATAGTCCTTGAAACTTTAAAGAAAAGATTTGGTTTGAAAGACTATATCTCTCCAACAGAGATCAAGACAGACAAAAATTTTATCTTCATCATCGATGAGATTAATCGTGGGGAGATTTCTAAGATTTTTGGGGAACTCTTTTTCTCTATTGATCCTGAATATCGTGGCGAAAGGGGGAGTGTTTCCACCCAGTATGCTAATTTACATGAGACGGATGAGAAATTTTATATCCCTGAAAATGTCTACATCATCGGAACAATGAATGATATTGACCGTTCAGTAGATACCTTTGATTTTGCTATGCGTCGTCGTTTCCGTTTTGTTGAAGTTACTGCTGAAAGCCAAGTTGCTATGTTGGATAAAGAACTAGATATCCATGCAGAAGAAGCAAAACTTCGTCTAAGAAACTTGAATGCTGCTATCGAAAACGTTCAGGAGCTAAACAGTCATTATCATATCGGACCAAGTTATTTCCTTAAGTTGAAGGATGTAGACTTTAACTATGATTTACTCTGGTCTGATTACCTCAAACCGCTTTTGGAAGATTACTTACGAGGTTCTTATGAAGAGGCTGAAACTCTGGATACATTGAAAAGAGCATTTGATCTGACAGATAACGAGCAAACAGATCAGCAAGAGACTGGTGATGATGATGCGGATAACTGATAATCAGTATAGAATCGCTAAAGAGGACTTTGTCGCAGAATATCCCAATCTAAGTCAAGCACTTCTTGATAGAACACTAGATAACCTTTCTCGAGAGGATCGTATCTTTATTTTCCCGAATGATTTGATAAATTCTCCTGATCTAGACAAGGACCAAAAGATTTTGGAAACAGTTAATCAGGAAATCAAGACAGGGAACGTGATTGGTTTTCTTGGATATGGTCAGGAAAGATTAACGATTTCCTCTCGTTTTTCTGAGGAAAGTAACGACCATTTTTTGCATTATCTCTTACAAAAGGTTCTCAATATCAATCTGACTAGTTTAGAAGTCGGTCTATCTCCTGAAGATAAGCTTTATCAACTCTTGGTTTACCTCTTTTCAAAATATCTGCAAGTCGCTCTCCGAAAAGGTCTTTATAAGGAATACCAGCGATTTTTCCATAACGATAGTCATGTAAAGGGTGTACTAGATGTTGGAAATCATCTTAAGAAAAATCTTCCTTTTATGGGAAATATTGCCTATACCACTAGAGAGTTCACCTATGATAATCCACTCATGCAGTTGATTCGGCATACGATTGAGTACATAAAGAATCAGAAAGGTTTCGGAGTTCTGCTCGATAGTAATCGTGAAAATATGACAGAAATTACTCGTGTAACCTCATCTTATAAACTAGCTGATCGTCCTAAGATTATCAGAATGAATAAAATAAAACCCATTCGACACGCCTATTTCAGAGAGTATAGAAAATTACAGGAACTCTGCTTGATGATTCTGAGTAGAGAAAAGCATGGTCTTGGATCTCAGGCCCAAAAGGTACATGGCATTCTCTTTGATGTTGCCTGGCTTTGGGAAGAGTATGTTTATACCTTGTTGCCAAAAGATTTCATCCATCCACGAAATAAGGATAAGACGGACGGTATTTCGGTATTTTCTAATCGTGAAAGAAAAGTATTTCCAGATTTTTATCATAAAGAGTTAAAAATAGTTTTAGATGCTAAATATAAAAAACTGGAATTCACTGAAAGAGGGATTAACCGTGAGGACTTGTTCCAATTGATTTCCTATTCTTATATTTTAGAAGCTGAGAAAGCTGGACTTGTTTTTCCGAGCAAGGAAAAAGTTGTTGATAATGAGATAGGAAAGCTAGCAGGGTACGGAGCCTTATTAAAGAAATGGTCTATCCAAATTCCTCTGAAATCTTCATCTTATGATGAATTTTGTGAAATGATGGAAAATTCAGAAGAAAATTTTAAAGTGATTATTGATGAAGAAGCGGAGAGAATCTAATCTCTCCTCTTTCTCGTATCATTTACATAAGTAATTTCCGAACGATATAATTTGATTATTAAAAATATTTGACAAAAACTGTACTTTGGTTTATAATTAATTAAGGAAACGTCGGAAAAGGCGTAGAGATGCGCAAGCATAGGTAGGTCATTACAAAAGAAACGAGACATCGATATGTTAAATGAATTTCCAATTTTTGATTACGAAGATATTCAGTTGATCCCAAACAAATGTGTGATTAAAAGCCGTGCAGAAGCAGATACGAGTGTCACACTTGGAAATCACACTTTCAAACTACCTGTTGTACCAGCCAATATGCAGACGATTTTGGATGAGGAAGTTGCAGAGCAACTGGCTAAAGGCGGCTACTTCTACATTATGCACCGTTTTTATGAGGCGGGGCGCATTCCTTTTATCAAGCGCATGCACGATCAAGGGCTTATTGCTTCCATTTCTGTCGGTGTCAAGGATTACGAGTATGATTTTGTTAGCCAACTCAAGGCTGATGCTCCTGAGTATATCACGATTGACATTGCTCATGGTCATGCGGATAGCGTGATTTCTATGATTCAACACATCAAGAAAGAATTGCCAGATACTTTTGTTATTGCTGGAAATGTGGGAACACCAGAAGCTGTTCGTGAATTGGAGAATGCTGGTGCGGATGCTACTAAGGTTGGAATCGGTCCTGGTAAGGTTTGTATCACCAAGGTCAAGACTGGTTTTGGTACAGGTGGCTGGCAGTTGGCTGCCCTTCGCTGGTGTGCTAAAGCAGCGCGTAAACCGATCATCGCTGATGGTGGCATTCGTACTCATGGTGATATTGCCAAGTCTATCCGTTTCGGTGCCAGCATGGTCATGATTGGTTCCCTTTTTGCAGGACATATCGAAAGCCCTGGAAAGACGATTGAAGTCGATGGCGAACAGTTCAAAGAATACTATGGTTCAGCTTCTCAATATCAAAAAGGAGCCTATAAAAATGTGGAAGGTAAGCGCATCTTACTGCCTGCTAAAGGGCATTTGCAAGACACCCTTACTGAGATGGAGCAGGACTTGCAAAGTGCTATTTCCTACGCAGGTGGACGCAAGGTTGCGGACCTCAAACACGTTGATTATGTTATCGTGAAAAACTCTATCTGGAACGGGGATGCTTCACACTAAGAGACGCTTAGTCTACCCATAAAAAACTTGTTATTAGAGCAAATTTCTGTTATAATAAGACAAGTTTCCACCCTTAGTGTAATGGATATCACGTAAGATTCCGGTTCTTGAGATGGGGGTTCGATTCCCTCAGGGTGGATGTAAACAGCCTATGAAAGCCTTAAATAAGGCTTTTTTCTTTATCTCGTCCCAAGTTTTCCCCTAAAAATGAAAAGTTTGTTCTAAAAAATGTTCAAATCCCCTTCACTCCCGTTTTAAAGTGACTCGGAGGGCTTTTTTTGATATAATAAAAGAGACTGTTATCAGTTAGAAAGAGGTTGGTATGAAAGAATTACAAACTGTACTAAAGAAGCGTTTTGCAATCGAATTTGCAGACAAAAACTTACTGGAAACGGCCTTTACTCATACGAGTTATGCCAATGAGCACCGCCTCTTAAAAATTTCACACAATGAGCGCTTGGAATTTTTAGGAGACGCTGTTCTGCAATTATTGATTTCAGAATATCTTTATAAAAAATATCCTAAGAAACCAGAGGGAGATTTGTCCAAACTCCGTGCTATGATTGTCCGCGAGGAGAGTTTGGCTGGTTTTGCGCGTGATTGCCAGTTTGATCAGTTTATCAAGCTAGGAAAAGGAGAAGAAAAGTCTGGTGGGCGCAATCGTGACACTATTCTTGGAGATGCTTTTGAAGCCTTTCTAGGAGCATTGCTTTTGGACAAGGATGTTGCTAGAGTAAAAGAGTTCATCTATCAGGTCATGATTCCTAAGGTTGAAGCAGGTGACTTTGAAATGATTAAGGATTACAAGACACACTTGCAAGAGTTGCTCCAGGTTAATGGCGATGTGGATATTCGCTACCAGGTGACCTCTGAGACGGGGCCTGCCCATGATAAGGTTTTTGATGTAGAAGTTCTTGTTGAGGGTAAGAGTATCGGAAAAGGTCAAGGCCGTTCTAAAAAATTGGCAGAACAAGAGGCCGCCAAAAATGCAGTTGAGAAGGGGCTGGATTCATGTATTTAAAGGAGATTGAGATTCAGGGATTCAAGTCCTTTGCTGACAAGACCAAGGTCGTCTTTGATCAAGGTGTGACAGCTGTCGTTGGGCCCAATGGTTCTGGGAAGTCAAATATCACAGAAAGTTTGCGATGGGCCTTGGGTGAGTCTAGTGTCAAGAGTCTTCGTGGTGGCAAGATGCCGGACGTTATCTTTGCTGGAACTGAAAGTCGCAAACCACTCAATTATGCCTCTGTTGTCGTGACCTTGGACAATGAAGATGGTTTTATTAAGGATGCAGGACAAGTCATTAAGGTAGAACGCCATATCTATCGTAGTGGCGATAGCGAGTATCGAATTGACGGCAAGAAAGTCCGCTTGCGTGATATACATGACCTCTTCTTGGATACAGGATTGGGACGAGATTCCTTCTCCATTATCTCTCAAGGGAAGGTTGAGGAAATTTTTAACTCCAAGCCCGAAGAACGCCGAGCTATTTTTGAAGAAGCTGCTGGAGTTTTAAAATACAAGACTCGTCGAAAAGAAACAGAGAGTAAACTGCAACAAACTCAGGATAATTTAGACCGCCTTGAAGACATTATCTACGAGTTGGACAATCAAATCAAGCCCCTTGCAAAGCAAGCTGAAAATGCGCGCAAGTTTCTCGACTTGGATGGTCAACGTAAGGCAATTTACTTGGATGTACTGGTTGCCCAAATCAAGGAAAATAAGGCCGAACTAGAGCTGACAGAAGAAGAGCTAACGCAAGTTCAGGAACTCTTGACCAGTTATTACCAAAAACGTGAAGAGTTAGAAGGGGAAAATCAAACTCTTAAAAAGAAACGCCAGGATCTCCAAGCTGAAATGGCCAAGGATCAAGGAAGTTTGATGGATTTGACCAGTCTAATCAGTGACTTAGAGCGAAAACTAGCCCTATCAAAACTGGAATCCGAGCAAGTTGCCCTTAATCAACAAGAAGCACAAGCCCGTTTGGCGACTCTGGAAGATAAGAGAAAGTCTCTAAGTAAGGAAAAGGCTGAAAAAGAAGCGAACTCAGAACAATTAGAGGAAAGACTAGCTGAAAACAACAAGGAACTCAATCGCCTAGAAGCAGAGTTGTTGGCGTTTTCAGATGATCCTGACCAAATGATTGAGCTCTTACGTGAACGTTTTGTGGCCCTTTTACAAGAAGAAGCAGATGTCTCAAACCAGTTGACACGAATAGAGAATGAACTGGAGAACAGCCGTCAACTATCTCAAAAACAAGCTGATCAACTTGAGAAATTGAAAGAACAACTGGCTACAGCTAAAGAGAAGGCCAGTCAACAGCAGGCTGAGCTTGAAACTGCCAAGGAGCAGGTTCAGAAATTATTGGCAGACTATCAAGCTAGTGCCAAGGAGCAAGAAGAGCAGAAGGTTTCTTACCAAGCACAGCAGAGCCAACTCTTTGACCGTCTGGACAGTTTCAAAAACAAACAGGCTCGAGCCCAAAGTTTAGAGAATATCCTTAGAAATCATAGTAATTTTTATGCGGGTGTTAAGAGTGTTCTCCAAGAAAAAGACCGCCTTGGTGGGATCATTGGGGCAGTCAGTGAGCACCTGACCTTTGATGTGCACTATCAAACTGCATTGGAGATTGCGCTTGGAGCTAGCAGTCAACATATCATCGTAGAAGACGAAAACGCGGCAACAAAGGCGATTGATTTCCTAAAACGTAACAGAGCTGGTCGTGCAACCTTTCTTCCACTGACGACTATCAAGGCTCGTACGATTTCTAGTCAGAATCAAGATGCTATCGCTGCAAGTCCAGGATTTCTGGGTATGGCAGATGAGTTGGTGTCGTTTGATAAGAGATTAGAAGCCATTTTCAAGAACTTGCTAGCTACGACAGCGATTTTTGATACTGTAGAACATGCGCGTGCCGCAGCTCGCCAAGTTCGTTATCAGGTTCGCATGGTGACACTGGATGGGACAGAGTTGCGCTCAGGTGGTTCCTACGCGGGTGGAGCCAATCGTCAAAACAACAGTATTTTCATCAAGCCAGAGCTGGAACAATTACAAAAAGAAATTGCTGAAGAAGAAGCTGACTTGCGGTCAGAAGAAGCGACTTTGAAGACCTTGCAAGATGAGATGGTAGTATTAACAGAAAGATTAGAAGCTATCAAATCTCAAGGTGAGCAAGCTCGTATTCAGGAGCAAGGCTTGTACCTTGCTTATCAACAAACCAATCAGCAGGTCGAAGAACTGGAAACGCTTTGGAAACTTCAAGAAGAGGAATTAAATCGCCTATCTGAAGGAGATTGGCAAGCGGACAAGGAAAAATGCCAAGAGCGCCTTGCTACTATCGCCAGTGAAAAGCAAAATCTGGAAGCTGAGATTGAAGAGATTAAGTCTAACAAAAACGCTATTCAAGAACGTTATCAAAACTTGCAGGAACAGATTTCTCAAGCGCGCTTGCTTAAGTCCGAACTGCAAGGACAAAAACGGTACGAAGTGACTGATATAGAACGCTTAGGTAAGGAACTGGATAATCTGGATATCGAGCAAGAGGAAATCCAGCGCCTCCTCCAAGAAAAGGTTGATAATCTTGAGAAAGTGGATACGGATTTGCTAAGCCAGCAGGTGGAAGAGGCCAAAACTCAGAAAACAAATCTCCAACAAGGTTTGATACGCAAGCAGTTTGAGTTGGATGATATCGAAGGCCAGCTGGATGATATTGCCAGCCATTTGGATCAGGCTCGTCAGCAGAATGAAGAGTGGATTCGCAAACAAACACGTGCTGAAGCTAAGAAGGAAAAGGTCAGTGAACGCTTGCGCTATCTACAAGCTCAATTAACAGACCAGTACCAGATTAGCTACAATGAGGCTCTAGAAAAGGCTCATGAACTGGAAAATCTCAATCTGGCGGAGCAAGAGGTTAAGGATTTAGAGAAGGCTATTCGCTCACTGGGTCCTGTCAACTTGGACGCTATTGACCAGTATGAAGAAGTTCACAACCGTCTGGATTTCCTCAATAGCCAACGTGATGATATTTTGTCTGCGAAAAATCTACTCCTTGAGACCATTACAGAGATGAATGATGAGGTTAAGGAACGCTTCAAATCAACCTTCGAAGCTATTCGTGAGTCCTTTAAAGTGACCTTTAGACAGATGTTTGGCGGAGGTCAAGCAGACTTGATATTGACTGAGGGCGATCTTTTAACTGCTGGTGTGGAGATTTCTGTCCAACCTCCAGGTAAGAAAATCCAGTCTCTCAATCTTATGAGTGGTGGTGAAAAAGCCCTATCAGCCTTGGCCTTGTTGTTCTCCATCATTCGAGTCAAAACTATTCCTTTTGTTATCTTGGACGAGGTAGAGGCAGCGCTGGACGAAGCCAATGTTAAACGCTTTGGGGACTATCTCAACCGCTTTGACAAGGATAGTCAGTTTATCGTCGTAACCCACCGTAAGGGGACGATGGCGGCGGCGGACTCTATCTATGGAGTTACCATGCAAGAATCAGGTGTTTCTAAGATTGTTTCGGTTAAATTAAAAGATTTAGAAGAAACAATAGACTAGTTACCAAATGATAGCACCTCTTAGGAGGTGCTATTTTTTAAAACTAAAGCGCTAAATTTTCTCTTAAGGTCAGTTCAGGCGCAGAAAACGACATTTGGGATTTCCTCTTAGCGAAAAGACTTTCTCTATGATATAATAGTTTCATGATTACAACAGTACCTATTAAGAACGAAAAAGATATTGCAGTACCGGGTAATACAGTCCTTGTACTAGGTTATTTTGATGGCATCCACAAGGGGCATCAGAAACTTTTTGAAGTGGCCAGTAAGGCTTCTATGAAGGATTATCTGCCAGTTGTCGTGATGACCTTTACAGAGTCGCCAAAACTTGCCTTGCAACCTTACCAACCTGAGCTTATGCTCCATATCGTCAATCACGAGGAACGGGAGCACAAGATGAAATGGCATGGGGTAGAGGCTCTATTCTTACTTGACTTTAGTAGCAAATTTGCCAATTTAACCGGGCAGGAATTTTTTGATACCTATATCAGGGCTTTAAAACCAGCGATTATTGTAGCAGGATTTGACTATACCTTTGGCTCAGATAAGAAAACTGCGGATGAACTGAAGGACTATTTTGATGGAGAGATCATCATTGTTCCTCCAGTTGAGGATGAAAAGGGCAAGATTAGTTCTACACGGATTCGTCAGGCTATTCTTGATGGAGATGTAAAGGAAGTCAATCAACTGCTCGGCACACCTCTCCCATCTCGTGGGATGGTCGTTCATGGAAATGCCCGTGGGCGCACTATTGGTTATCCAACAGCCAATCTAGTCCTAAGAGACCGAACTTACATGCCAGCTGACGGTGTTTATGTAGTTGATATCGAAGTGCAACGTCAGAGATATCGTGGAATGGCAAGTGTTGGAAAAAATGTTACCTTTGATGGAGAAGAACCACGTTTTGAAGTTAATATTTTCGACTTTTCAGACGATATTTACGGTGAGACAGTCATGGTCTACTGGCTGGACCGTGTCCGCGATATGATCAAATTTGACTCCGTAGAGGAACTGGTTGACCAACTCCAGAAAGACGAAGAGATTGCTCGAAACTGGAAGGATGGAGATTCTGTCATTCAAGGGGCTCAGGTATAGAAAACGTCTGAATAAGCTTATAGAGGGTTTAGTTTATTTGATTGTAGTTTTGAAAGAGTGATATAATTCTTTTTAGTTCCCATAATTCCCTATTTTAGCATCTACTTATGCTCAGAATATAGACGAGGCTTTATTATGCAAACGCAAGAAGAAATGAATGTTCTGGTACCGGAAAAATTAGCAGAAATTGAGCGTGATTATGGTGTCAGAGTTTTATGGGCTATCGAGTCTGGTAGTCGTGCCTGGGGTTTTGAGTCTCCCGATAGTGACTTTGATGTACGATTTATCTACAAACACAAGCAAGATTTTTATCTCCGTTTAAATGAACAGCGTGATGTTATCGAGCTACCAATTGACGATACTTGGGATGTGAGTGGTTGGGATTTAGACAAGACTTTAAAACTCCTTTATAAGTCAAATCCTACACTGTTTGAATGGTTACAGTCACCAATTGTCTATCGACAAACGGATTTTATCGAGCGCATGCGTCCTCTTGCCAACCAGTATTTTTCTGAGAAGAAAATGCTCTACCATTACTTGAACACTGCTAGAACTCAAATGAATAAGTATCTTTCAGGAGACAAGGTCAAACCTAAAAAGTATTTCTATGCGCTGCGTCCTATTTTGGCCTGTCGTTGGATTGAAAAATACCATTCTGTTCCTCCAATTTTATTTGACGATTTGGTCAAAGAATTGCTTCCTGATGAGATGAAAGAGCATGTGTTAAGATTGCTTGATATCAAGGTCAAGGGAGCTGAAGGTATGGAAATTGATCCGATAATGCCAATTCAAGATTATATTTTAGCTAACATCCAAGAGTTGGATGCATACGTTCAAAGTGTTAGAGAGGAAAAGAAAGAGTGGAAAGCTCTAAATCAATTTTTCCTTGAAGAATTAGGCCACGACTGAGGTTTTTTATGGGTAAATGGACATGTAAATGTGGGCAAGCAATGAATGACCACCGAGCGCCCGATCCAAATGCTTATTCAGTTTATTCGGATGAGTTGTTTGAAGAAATCATAAATAAAGCTGACGACCATAATAAAATTTCTTATGATGATATTTCTGAAGCGTCATTTTATATGTGGAAGTGCCCTGAGTGTGGCAGTTTCATGGTTTTTGGCGAAGACGGGGATGGAGATCACTTTACTTTTTATGAGCGCCAAGAAGTAGAAAAGGTAGAGCCTCTCTTTGATCCAGATCAAGAGTTAAATCTTGTTGTGGTTGAGTTTCAGGAGGGAGGGAATGGCTATACGTATATCTGTGATGACCCAAATATCCATATAGGACACGCTGTTATTGTCCCAGTCGGGAAGGAAAATACTGAAAAAACTGCTTTAGTTGTACAGAAGTATCATGCCCTACCAAAGGATATCACTTTTCCTGTTGAAAAGTTAAAACGTGTCATTCGTAGGTATTCACATTTCGACCCAATCACTTCGAAAAACGTTTGTAGAAATATAATAAAGCTGGGAAGAATGCTTGATGCTTGCTCTAAAAATGTTAAACCTGCTAATCAGCAATATTATAGTATCAAAACTCCCTTAGGCTATTTCTGGTTAGAATTAAATGGAGTTCCAATTCCAATGAAAATTACGCAGGTTCAAGTCAAAGATACAAAGTACCAAGTAGATGTTGCCCTTTATATTAAGCCTTCAGAGATTAATTGTAGAAGATTCTATGAATTGGAGTTATGTGCAGATTTTGATATTGATGCCTCGAGATGGATCGATGTTCTCTCGGATGAAAACGTTT
>CAUQPD010000033.1:0-15022 GCA_963519935.1 uncultured Streptococcus sp. | reverse complement strand
TAATCATAGTTGATTTACCAGCACCAGACGGACCAATTAAGCCTATAATTTCTCCTGGCTGCAATTCAAAGCTGACATGATTCAGAACTATTTGATGGTCAAAAGATTTTACTAAATCTTGTAAATGTAGTAATGTTTTCATTTACTTCCTCCTTGGTGAGTGGGTACTCACTTTTTAAACCACAGAAGCTATTATAGTGAGTAATCACTCACTTGTCAAGAGAAAGGCTTAAATTCTTTAAAAAAATAAAACACCAGATTCGTATCTGATGTTTATAATGCACATGTCTTATTTCTAAAAATGTTTTTGAACTTCCTTTCTATACTCCGAAATGGTCTTTCCTGCCCACTTTTTAAAGGCCTATTCTTCCTCTACTTTTCTCAGCCGATCCTACCATCGTCATTGCTATCGCAACTCTAATGACCTTGGCGATGGAAATTCATTTTACTCATTTTTATATGAAACAGACTAAGAAATTTTCAAGACCTAATTGGGAGTTGTTTTAGCTACAATCCATCTCTCAAACACAAAAACTCTCCCTTCTCTTTCGAGAAAGGAGATTCTTTTTTATCCTTGTCCGCCAGGGGCTGGACCGCCCCCTTGAGGACCTCCATTTGGTCCACCGCCTCCAGGCATAGAGTTGACAATTTCCGTTTGTTTTTCACCGTTGAGATAGATATCTCCACCTGTGTAGGTCGCAGTTCCATCAAAGTCAAAACCTGTTTGACCAGTCATTTTAATGGTTCCGCCTGTGACCATCACGTTCCCGTTTGAGTCGATTGGATCTGTGTCTCCTTGACCGACTTCTACTGTCAGGTTCCCACCGTTCATGGTGAAGAAGATTTCACTCTGTTGGGCGTTTTTATTAGCTGCGTTGACTCCATCATCTGTCGAATAGATGCTAATGTCCCCACCGTTGATAGTGATTGACTTACCTTCAAGTCCTTCTGTCGAATTCTTGACGGTGTAGGTACCACTATCGATGACGAGGTCTCCAGAAGCGTGGATGCCATCATCTCCTGCTGTAACGGTGATGTTGTTGTTGGATAGGTACATGGTTCCGACTGAAGTATCCTCGTCATTGTCCACCTTTACGCCATCTTCTTTGGCGTCGATAGTCATGGTCGTACCAGTGATGTTGAGTTCATCATTGACATTAAAGGCATCGCCAACTGCTGTGATGTTATAGGTTCCGCCCGTGATGTGGAGAGTGTCATTAGCCTTGATACCATTGTTCTTCTTGCCATCTACATTGAGAGTTCCTTTCCCGTTGATGGTCAAATCCACCTTAGAAAAGAGAGCTGCGTCTGCTTTTTCGTCGTTGTTAGAGCTTGAGTCAGAGAGCCTGTTGGTGGTTCCCTCTGCTAGAGTCAAGTAGACATGGCCGGCTGATGTTGCAGAAATCGCTGCATTGGTATTGGTCATGGTCGCACCTTTTAGGACTAGGTGAACATCTGCCGACTTATCTGCCTCGACCTTGATCTGCACTCCGTCAGACTGACCTGAAATCACATAGGTTCCAGATTTTGTGATGGTCACTGTTGATTCAGAGACTGTTACCCCATCTCCAGAGACGTTTGCTGATGAGCCAGATAGCTCAATCTTAGAAGCTGTACTTTCATCATAAGAAGTATCATTATCCTTCTCTGTAAAATAGGATGATTGATTTGTCTTTGTTTCAGTTGTTGTAGAACTATTTGTCGTTTCATTGGTATTGGATGAAGTTATTGACTGGGAACATGCTGCCATCAACACCATTGCCGTTAAACTCGTTGCGAGTAGGGTCCATTTCTTTGATTTCATACCTTTTTCCTCTCCTTCGTATGATATAGCTAGACAGTCTACTGAAGATCCCTGAAACAAAACTAAAACTTTTCTGAAAGTTTCCTTAAATTCAGTTTCGCTCAGTATTCTTTTGAAAGGGCTACTAGAAACAATTTGAGAGTACTAAAATGCATTTAATAGTTTTTAAAAGCAACATTCCCAAGTGCGATATCACTCTAACCCAAAAAGCCAAAAAGAAGAAAAATCTATAAGACTAAAGCTCATAAAAAGAACAGCCTCGGCTGTTCTTTTTAGTTTTCTTTTACTGGGATTTCCTTGATAACACGCGCAGGATTCCCAGCTAGGACGACATTGTCGCCAAAAGACTTGGTAATCACGGCCCCTGCTCCTACAACGACATTATTTCCCAGTGTTACTCCAGGAAGAACAATGACGCCACCTCCAGCCCAGAAATTATCTCCAATGGTGATGGGCTTGCCATATTCGACTCCTGAATTTCGTTCATGCGGATCCAATGGATGGAGTGGGGTTAAAAACTGACAGTTGGGACCAAGCATGGCGTTGTTCCCGATGCGAATCGGACAAACATCCAGCATGGTCAAGTTCCAATTAGAATAAAAATTTTCCCCTAGATGGATGTTGACCCCATAATCGACCACCAGACGTGGATTGACATAGAGATTTTCCCCAGTTGAACCAAACCAAGTCTTGATAATCTCCGCCCCTTTCAAGGGGTCTAGCTCCTGGTTGAAATCCGCCTGCTTCTGGCGTGCAGTCTGAGCGAGCGCACGCAACTCAGGATCAAACGGATGATAGGGTTCCCCTGCTATCATTTTCTGGTATTCACTGGTCATCTTAGCACCTCACATTTACTTTGAGGCCATCATATCAAAAAGACTTTGAAAGGTCAAGAATAGCCTGCTTTCTAAACTCTCGAAACTAATTCCCTCCCAACTCAAAACAACTTGCTTGACAAAAGCTTAACTTCATGGTTTAATATACCCCATAAGGGTATATCGGAGGTGCCTATGTTTCACTTATTATTTACAAAAATTGACAGTATTTCTACCAGCGAGTTAGAAGCTAAACTCAGAGAACCGATTCAGCTACTGGATGTTCGGACGCCTACGGAATTCCGTAGAGGTCATATCAAAAACGCCAAGAATGTTCCTTTAACAGAAATCGGTTCTTACACACCTGCAACAAAAGAAACACTTTATGTCATTTGTCATTCTGGTGTGCGAAGCAAACTAGCTGCGAAGAAGCTAAAGAAAAAAGGCTACGATGTCATCAATGTCCGAGGCGGTATGAGCGCTTGGACAGGCAAGGTCATCTAGAAGCATAAAATAATTGGCTACACAGTCTTGAACCTTATCGAAGGTCTGAGCGATAATATCCAATGGTGTCAGCTCAAAGACGATCTGACTAAGGGTAAAAATCCCTAGATATACGGACAAGTGGCGAATTTCAGGGGGGCGACCCAAGGTCGATACCATTCATATCCCCCTAAACAAACTATGGGAGAACTTGGATGAACCAGACGCCTACATCAGCGTTTTGCGTAGCTAGATCACAGAGCGTAGCCTCGAGCGGCAGGATTTACCGTCCAAAACCCTGATAGCGCTTATTCACAATATAAAATGGCTAATCCAGAAGGAGTTGAATATGGAAACTAATATCAGCATGGCTGATTTTTATGAAAAATACCTAAATGAAAATCTAAACCTTATCGATGTACGTGAAGTGCACGAATTCCAAGCAGGACATGCACCAGGTGCTAAAAATCTGCCTTTAAGTACCTTGGAGCAAGGTTACAAAGAACTCAAACCTGACCAGGAATATCATGTCATCTGTCAAGGTGGAGTCCGTTCCGCATCTGCTTGTGAATTTCTAAGCGCCCAAGGCCTCACCGTTATCAATGTAGAAGGTGGTATGAATGCTTGGCCCGGTCAAGTAGAATAATGAAAAAACCGATTAAGAAACTTAATCAGTTTTTTCATTTCTGCACCCCAATGATATAGAGCTCGTAACCCGTCGCTTCTATAAAACGAAGCACATTGACGGTATCTAAAAAGAGGTTGCTCATTGGTATTGGGGGAACTCATCCGTTTGGCCGACATGATTTCTTTATCGAAATAGACTTAAATGCCTTTGTCTGCATTGTTTATCAATAGCAAATTAGTTTATTTCCGTTTAATCAGGTATCGGATGGCCTTTTCTAGGCGTTCCTTTTGAGCCTCAGGGTCGTCTAGCGGTTGGTTGATGCAAGCAGTGAGATTTTCAGTAATGATCATCTCAATCACGCGCTCAACGCTAGATTTCACTGCTGTCAACTGCGTAACAATATCTGCGCAGTCACGATCTTCTTCAATCATCTTTTGAATCCCACGTAACTGACCCTCTGAACGTTTCAGGCGTGTTATATACTTTGAGTTTGTCATTAATTTATCCTTGGTCACTTTTTCTTCATTATATCTCGAATAAGGGGCTTTGTCAAAATTCACTTCCTGTCTGTATTTGTAGGAGGCAACCTCTCCTCTGTATCAGATAGAAAAGATTGATAAGCATGGAAATGGAAAAGAAACTCTGTCCTCCTTGAAGCTCGATGGGAAGTCACGTTTCCTTTCAACCAACTGACCTTTATGCGTATATCTTGGACAAATTGGACAAAAAGGCTAGGATCACTATCCCATAGACTATAACTAGAGCCAGCCCAAATCCGATACCAAACCACTTGTAAAACTTGTCCATTCCGCTGTAACGTTCGACATAGGCCCTGGTCGGCTTGTCTGGATCATACCAGACTGTCAGCTCCGAATGAAGGGGGAAATGGGTCTTCATCAAGCGTTTGAAGGAAACAAAGGAGTTGCTGTAGCGAGTGATCGAAGGTGCCAGCATATCTTCTCTTGTATAGTCCTTTAAAAATTTAGTAGTCCCCCACGGAATTGTGACCGTTTTGAACATAAAATACTGCAAAGTTTTCTTATAAGAAATCCCATCCACCGTGTATTCGACGATAGGTGGATACCCCTCACGAAAACGGCTATAGCCGATAACCGTTCCCTGTACGGATGACTTGGCAAGGCGGACCAACTTCTGATCCCGAAGATAGAGGAAAAGAAAGGTCCCACACACAAATACAAAAGATAGGAAGATGACGATTGTCCCAACTATCAAACCAATCACTTCTTTATTCATATGAACTCCTCCTGTTATTTTATACAGTAAAATCTTAAAACTAACTCATCCAGAAAGGACATCGATGCCCTCGAGTCTACTCTTCGGATTTTTCTTTTGACTGTTTTTCTCTCAAATCTTTCACCGATTTTGATATGATATCTCTCACCTGTTCGTCAGTAAGTCCTGGAATCTGGTAATAAGGATTATTGGATTCGCTTTTTGACGGCTTTGTTCCTGAACTTTCGGTTTTAGAACTTTGTTCAGTCGAAGACGAGGATTTCGACTCTGAGGAACTGGATTCTTTGGTCTTAGAGGAACTGGACGACTCAGACTCAGAAGACTTGGACGTTCCAGGCGTGTTAAAATCAAGCTTAGGCGGATTATTTACTTGGACGTTCGGCTGTTTCACAGGTTTATAGAATAGCCCAAAAGACAGCAGCAAGGCCATCAAGATCCCAATGCCAGCAAAAGTTCTTTTATTAGCTTCAGCCGAGGGAACCTTTACTCCCTTTGTACTGAGTATTTTCCATTCTGGATGCTCTTTTTCTATGGCTTTTTTCTGTCTCCTAAGAGGACCAAGTAGAAAATGATTAAAAGGTACAATCGTTACCATAGCCACCGTTACAAGCGGGACATAATTGGAATGACTTGATACCAGTAGAACATCGAGTATAGCGAGAAGAATGAAGAGGAAACGCCCCACAAACTTACGAACTTGATGCTCTTTTTTGATCTGCAAATATCTCTCTTGTGACATTATTATCTCCTCTTTTCTATTTCTCTTCCCTAAATAATACTTTTCCCTGCTTCCTTTCCATTAGAGCAAGCTCCAAGAACCAATAACAAGATGATAACAAATAACTTCTTCATTTTTTTCTCCCTATTTAAAATTCAATGTCAAATATCAATATCTATTGGAATATAAGACAAATGCTTTTATCCCATTATTCTTCCTCCGTACTGGATTTATAATATTGTAAGAACTCTTCTTCGCTTTGAACCAAATGTTCCTGTCCATCTTTCGAACTAGCTGCTGGAATGGTGATATCCTTAAAAATATTTGTACCCTCTGGAAGAACCAGCTTTAAGAAAGAGATTTTAAAACGAACATCTTCTTTTCCAAAGAAATATAATTCAGATAACAACCCTTTACTTAATATATCAAACACCTTTGGATATTTGCTTGACAAGGACAGATATTGGGATTTTTCTACTGGTTTTTTAAAACTAAAGTTAGATGAATCAAAAGTGAAATTTTGGCTTGAAAGTCCATCATTTTGATCTATTATATCTTCAAAATCGTCTCTATTTTTTATTGTATTTTGAAAAACATCATAAAACTCTTTGCCTGGCTTTCCAGACGGTGTTTCAGATAAAATTTTTCCACTCGTCAAATCAATTATACCTATAAAAGTTTTAGCACTCGGTTCACTATTCACAGCCATTTTTATGGGTAAATAATCTTTTTCATTTTCAGATTGTAATAATTTTGATGATTCAGCAACTCCAATTGGAATATAATCCTTATTATATTCCCTCACCATCTGAAATACATCATACGTCTTTTGTTTGATTGTCCCATCTTTCGTGTCATAGACATCTAACAACCAGTACTCTCCCTGCTCTGGAATATTACTTTTCAAATATGGAACCGCATCCTCTTCAAGGATCCAATACTTATACGTAGCTGATTTTAATTTGTAACTCTGGCGAACAATAAAACGTTCACCATTGGTCGCTGTACTTAACTCAACTTTTATCCTATTATCATATTTTTTGGCTTCTTCTGCTTCCTTTAATTCTGACTCACGATCCCAATCAATTGCTACTGCCTTGTTATCATCCATAAATTCATAACTTGCAATTTTTGCCCTTGGACTCCACATAACAAACTGAGTAAGTTCATGTCTGCGATATGCCTGATAAGCAAAGTATAGCCCTATGACAGTGAGTGCAAGAAGCATGACTTGAACTAATTTTGATTTCATTATTTTTTTCATTATCTTCCCTCATCAGTGATTTATATAATATCAAAACGCTTTATAGGACTAGTATCCACAACTGCCATATTTAAAAACTCAACATACTTTTCTTTCATCTTATCCTCTTCTTACTTCTCTTCCCCAAATAATACTTTCCCCTGCTTGTATTTTCGTACGGCTAAGAGCCAGCGGATTGGATTGTTTTGAAATAGTAGAAGAACCACGCTAATTGGGACGATCGTTGCTCCGATTGGCACCATGAACATCGACGGCTCAAACCATTCATGTTCATAGTAGGGAATGAAGGTCCCAGGTATGGCAAAGAACACAACAATAACAAAAACAAATAGAAGAACGAGGATAACAAATAGATACAAGATGATTTTATCGACTGTTGGTTCCTTATCTGGTGACTTCCTCCAAAAAGTACTACTTTCAACCGCATCTTTAAACTGGTCTTCACTTGCTGGGACAAGCGACTTGGCCCCACTGTAGAACAGTTTTTCAAATCCATAAACACTTCCGATAAAAACGAAAAGGATTGCGGCTAGATGGATAGGAATCATCCATTCACTCAATCTAAAGGGCGCTATCAAGGAACGAATCCAAATACTGATGACAGCAACTAGCAAGAAAGCAAAGAGGAGAACCCAAGGCCACTTGGATTTCTTTGAACTGATAGCACCATCAGTGTCTGAAACGGTGCTAGATTCTGTCGTTAAAGCCTCTCTCGTCCTTGTGTTATAGTAGACGGATTGCAGGCTTCCTTGGCCTATATAAATGATTTTTCTCATCTTACATTTCTCCCTCTTTCCCTTGGCTATCGTCCTGTAATGTCTCCATCAGCTCTTTGAACAGTCGTTTGCGCATTTTCATCTGAAATTCATAGACAATATAAACAAGTGAAAAAATCCCTAACATATACATAATCAAGAACAGAAAATCAGAGTAGGTAAAATAACGATAGATGGAAAACAGAATCATGAGAAAACAAAAAACCTCAACTAGGACTGCCCATCTAGATTTTCTCCTAAGTGTTTTGATATTGGCTTTTGTCAGCCGGACTTTTCTAAATCTATCTGTCTTCATGTTACGTCGGGTAGACTTGGCAAGGAGAATGGTCCCAAAAACTAAAAACAGCGACATCAAGATAAAGAAGATTAGATTAAGAGGGGATGAGACATCTCCAAAGGTTTGGTTGAGCAACTTCGACAGCCGTTGCAAGGAAAAGACTACAATAGGAGCTGCAATGGCTGAATAATTCATGCCTTGTTTTACTTCATAGAATACTTGATTTCTCAGATCATAATAAATAAAATAGTCCTCCAGAGGGCCCATATTGATTAATTTTTTTACACTTGTGTCCATCTTATTTCCCGTCTCCTAAACTCAATACGGATGTTCAAACAAAGTTCTACTTTCTCTTAAAAGCATCGTGACAACGATTGCAAGCAGTCTACTGATTTTGGGCATTTGCCTTCCTAGAGAAAGAAAAGATTATTAGTATTATAGCATGAACCCCTAGAAAAGGTAAAATATCCTCGACCGATGCCTTTGCCAGAGCCAAGAAAGCTTTCGTCATTTCATAAAAAGCGAACAAGTCCGCATTCTAAAAACAGAATGCGAGCTTATCCGCCTTTTTCTATGTCTCTAAAGTAAATGATGTGTTTTCCTCATTTCATCGTTCCAAGCGAATGCGAGTCACAATCCCGTCTGGGTCTACAAGATCCAACTCACTCAAATTTAGCCACTTGATTGGTGCTTCTAGCTCTTGCGCTTGCTTAGCGATGTCCAAGAGTTCTTCCTTGCTTTCGACCTCAAGGACGTAGTAGGCCAAGCCTGGCAAGCCTTGCTCACGCGGAGCTAGCCCTTTTCCAGCCCATTCATTGACAGCCAGGTGGTGATGGTACTGACCAGCCGCTATCCAACTAGCACTAGGAATGCTAAATTTATCTTCTAGTCCTAACACCTTTTGATAAAACTGGCTCGCCGCGTGGCTATCCTTCACCGATAGATGGATATGCCCCATTCTCGTCCCTTCAGCTAGGATAAAGGGATCTACCTTTTCCCCTAGCTCATAGATGTCCTGTGCCGCAAGGGCTTCGGTCACACCGATAATGCGGCCGTCTTCTCGAATATCCCATGAAGACACTGGCTTATCACGGTAGAGTTCAATGCCATTTCCTTCCAAATCCTCTAGATAAATAGCCTCACTGTATCCATGATCTGCACCCCCAACCAGAGGAATCCGCAAGTCACTTAGGTGTTTCAAGACATCTGCCAAGGCTTTTCGTGTCGGCAACAAAATCGCCAAATGGTAGAGCCCATAATGCTCCCTTACTTCGCCAGACTTTTCTGCCTGAATCAAGTGAACCAAGGCTTTTCGACCAAGTCCCAAAATCGCTTCTGTCTCTGTTTGGGATAAAATCTCCAAGCCAATAATCTGGTGATAAAAAGCCGTTTGACTCGTTAAATCCTTGACATTTAAAACAGCCTCTGCTAGGTAAATGTGGCTTTGGTATGCATAAGTCATAGGGTGTCTCCTTTTGTTTGTTGTAACTTTATTAATTACATCAATTATACACTATTGAAATAAAATGTCAACGAAGACAACTCAAAAGAGCTGGAAACCAGCTCTTCTTTTTATTTGACAACAAGCTCGTAGCGAGTTTTGCTGGTGAAAGTTTCCCCTGCTTTGAGAATGACTTGGTCTTTGAGGTCACTGTGAATGGCATCTGGTAAAGCTTGCGCTTCAAGGGCAATCCCATTGTGCTGTACCATTGGCTGACCTCCTATGATGACACTCTCATCCACAAAGTTTGCTGTGTAGACCACAAAACATGGGGCCTCTGTCTTGAAAAGCAGGAAACGACCTGAGTTTTGGTCATAAAGGAAACCAGCATTGTCATGACCTGCAGGAAGGGCAAATGGGTGATCCAAACCAGATACCAACTGGATTTGCTCATCTTCCTCTGCAAAGATGTCCTTCAACAAAGCTCCATTGTAGATGTGTTTAACCACATCACGATTAGCATCTGGAGCCTTATCTGGAACACCGTCCGGAGCGATTGGGTAAATGCCCTCCGTATTTAGTTGGAAGACATGGCGGTCAACTGTCTGCGTGAAATCACCAGACAAGTTGAAGTAGCTATGATTAGTTGGATTGACAAGCGTATCCTGATCTGTCGTTACCTTATAGCTGATTTCGTAAGCACCAGTTTCTTCCAAGTAGTAGCTAATCCAAATCTTAAGATTACCAGGAAATCCTCCTGTCCCATCTGTACGCTCTGTGTAGAGGGTCAAGCCGTGGGCGCTCACCTCTACCAATTCAAACAAGCTTGAATCCCAACCTGTTGAACCACTGTGGTTACAGTTGCTAGCGTTGTTGACTTCAAGATTATAGGTCTGACCATTGAGCTCAAATGTTGCACCTGCAATACGGCCTGCTACAGGACCTACACTTGCTCCATGCTTGGGACTATTGCCTACATAGCTAGCAAAATCATCAAAACCCAAAATCACATTGGCAAAATTACCAGCCTTGTCAGGTGTGACATAGCGCAAGATGGTCGCACCATAAGTCATAACTTCAAGCTGGTAACCACCATCAGTTTCAAAGCGATAGGCCAAGACATCCTTGCCCTCATGATTTCCAAATACACGCTCTGTGTATGCTTTCATTTTCATCTCCTTTTTTCTATTTCTATTAAGTAAACAAACCATAGAAAGTGTATGTACCATCTATGGTTGTAGTTTCTATTTTCAGAATCCTTTGTCAGAAAACCTTAAGTATTTTCTTAACAAAAGGGAATTCTTCTATTCTTATTTTATGCTTCTACACGTTCAGTCCATGAAGTCGCTGTTGTTTGAAGAACCTTGTTGAGTTCGTCAATGTTCTCAAATCCAGTTGTGCGAAGCCAGTCGCGAGCTGCTGCTTCACCATCTTTGATGTAAGCTTCAACTGATCCAGCCCATGTAGCACGGCCACAAAGAACACCATTGAAGTTTGCGCCTGATTCGTGGGCAAAGACAAGTGTTTCTTGGAATAGTTTAGCTGATACACCAGCACTCAAGTAGATGTATGGCAAGTTAGTTGCTTCATCTTGTGCTTTGAAGAAGGCTGCAGCTTCTTCGCGTGTATGGACGATTTCACCATCACCAAAGCCTTCAACGTATTTAATATTGACTGGAACTTCTACTTTCAAGACATCGATGTTGAAGCGTGGGTCTGAGAAGACCTTCATAGCACCGATAACCTTGTGTGGTTTTACTTTTGCGTATTCAGCAGAGCCAGCGTCAGCGATTTTTTCATCGTAAGCGAGGATTTCAAGGAAGAATGGAATGTCTTCCGCCACACACTCTGAACCGATGCGTTCGATGTAGGCTTGTTTTTCTTGGTTGAGTTCGTCAGAGCTGTCTACGTCATAGTAAAGCAAGAATTTGACTGCATCTGCACCTTGTTCCTTGATGCGTTTGGCAGACCAAACATCCAAACAGTCAGGCAAGCGTTTGGTACTTGTTGTGTCATAACCCGTTTTCTCATAAGCAAGGAGAAGACCAGCATTTGGATCAAGCGCTTTTGTAGCTGGAAGGCCATATTCAGGGTCGAGAAGCATAGAGGATGCGTATTTTGTCAATTCATCTGCAACCAAGACCTTGAGTTCTTCCATTTGAGCGACTGTTGGCTCTTCTGTTTGGTATTGAGCCATGAGGCGTTTCAAAGCACCACGTTGGTCAAAGGCAAGAGCTGAGATAATGCCGTTCTCGTCAGAGAGTTTTTGCAAGCAAGCTACTTTATTGGGACTTAATTGTAATTTACTCATAGACACTTCCTTATTTTTGATAGTCATGAATGATCACACCTTGCACCACACGGTTTACGGTACCAGTAGGAGACGGCGTATCTGGTTTGTTTTCTACCTTGAGCGAAGTCAAAAGGGCAAAGAGTTGGGCATAAACGATGTAAGGGAAGACACGGTAAATATCGTTCAAGACACAGCCACAACCAAGGGCCACTTCTTTGACATTTTCAAGACCAAAGGCTTGATCACTTAAGAGCACAACACGACGAGCAATCTGGTCACCAGCCACTTCACGAACCAAGTCCAAGTCGTACTTGCGAGTGTAGTCTGTCGTTGTGCCAAAGACCAAAACAACTGTATCTTCGTTGATCAATGATTTTGGACCGTGACGGAAGCCAACTGGACTTTCATACATGGTCGCCACTTGACCAGCTGTTAATTCCAAAATCTTGAGCTGAGCTTCATGAGCAAGTCCAAAGAAAGGACCAGCGCCCAGGTAGATAACACGGTTAAAGTCGAGGTCAACCAGCTCCTTGACATCTGCTGCATTGTCTAGAACTTTACGCGCAAGGCTAGACACAACTTCAAAACGTTCAGCTTTCACAGCAAATTCTGTAGGGTCAAAGACCAAGAGAGCTGTTAGCATCATGGACGTAAAGCTAGAAGTCATGGCAAATCCAGCGTCATTGGAAGCAGCTGGTTGCAAGAGCAAAAGATTGCGCTCATCGCCATGAGCTTGAAGCGCCAATTTACCATCTGCAGCACATGTAATGGTCACTTGATAGAGGTCGTCAACCAAGGCTTTAGCCAAATCAACAGTCGCCACACTTTCAGGTGAATTCCCACTACGAGCAAAGGAAACAAGGACCGTCGCCACATCTTTTTTCAAATAAGTTTCTGGGTTGGCTACAATATCTGTTGTCGCAATAGAATTGAAATTCCATTTGCGCTCGTCATAGACTTCCTTAAAGTATGGCACCAAGGTATCTCCCACATAAGCAGAAGTACCAGCACCCGTCAAGATGACCTTGATATAGTCATGTCTATCAGCGATACCTTGCAGAAAGGCTGCAATTTCTTCACGTTTCGCTTGATAGGCTTCAAAAGCTTCTTTCCATACATCAGGCTGTTGGTAGATCTCACGAGTTGTGATTTCTGCACCCAGTTCAAGTAATTCTTCTTTTGTGTAATTTAGCATAGAGTTCCTCTAATCTATTATTATTTCATTCCTATTGAAAATATGGGAACGGGAGTGACTCCCATTCCCATGTATATTCTATATAAGATGCTCTAAGTTACATCTTATACTCAATGAAAATCAAAGAGCAAACTAGGAAGCTAGCCGCAGGTTGCTCAAAGCACTGCTTTGAGGTTGCAGATAGAACTGACGAAGTCAGTAACATCTATACGGCAAGGCGACGCTGACGTAGTTTGAATTTGATTTTCGAAGAGTATTATTCATCTTCGTCATCATCGAAGCCCGCTAACAGGTCGTTGACTTTTACGATGCTTTCTGCAGCACGGCTCTTATAATCCGCATCTGCACCTGTAAGGCTGGCATTGATAAATTCAATCACCATTGGAAGATTCATCCCTGCGTAGAGTTCAATGTCGCGACCTTCCATGATCAAACGGCTTACCACGTTACATGGTGTACCACCGAGAAGGTCCGCAAAGACTAGGAAATCATCCAATCCTTCGATAGCAGCTTCAAATTTTGCAGTAAATTCTTCTGGGCCATCTTCTGGAAGAAGAGCTACTGTATAAATATTGTCTTGTGGGCCCATAATCATTTCTGTGCTACCTTTAAGTTCTTCACAGAAACGACCATGGCTCACCAAAATTAATGATTTAGTCATAAATTATGCGCCCATTCCAAGCAAGAATTTACCGATGAATGAAAGACCTACTGCAAGAACGATAATGATACCGATCGCTTTAGTAGAGTTCATACCTTTCTTACCAAGCAACCAGAAGATAAAGGCAGTAAAGATTGCTGGAAGCAAGCGTGGGAAGATTGAGTTCAAGATGTCTTGGAAGTCAATCATCTTTTCACCGATTGGCAATTTGTAAGAAATCTCAAAGTTGATCATTGTTGCTACAAGAGCACCCATCATGAAGACACCAAGTACAGATGCAGCGTCAATCAAAGCTGTCAAAGTACTTTGCATGTTGTTGATAAGGTTAACCCCTTCTTTGTAAGCAAATTCCAACTGTTTCCAACGGAAGATGTCATACGCTACTGCAACTGCGATCCAAAGGAAGATACCCCATGGTTGGCCAGCGATAGCCATAGTTGCTGCGATTGATCCCATGATAGCAGGTACAAGTGAACCAAAGATAGTATCTCCAAGAGGAGCGAATGGTCCCATCAAACCTGTCTTGATACCGTTAACGGCATCTTTTGAACCCACACCATCTTTTTCTTCCATGGCAAGGTCAAAACCAGCGATAATAGTGTGGAAGAATGGTGAAGTATTGAAGAATTGAGTATGAACTTTCATCATTTCTTTCAATTCAGGAGTTCCATCCCCATACATTTTACGTAATTGTGGCAAGATCATGTAAAGGTAACCAGAAGCTTGCATACGTTCGTAGTTCCAACCTAATTGGAAAGTAAACAAGCTACGTTTGTTGATTTGATTAAAATCTTCTTTTGTTAGTTTGTAATTAGAATTCGTCATCTTCGATTTCCCCACTTTCTGATGGTGTAGAAGGTGCTGCTACAGCTACTTTTTGGCTATTTTTGAAGTGAAGAACTGCAAGGAAGATACCTACGATAGAGATACCAATCATAGACAATCCTTTGAAGTTGTTCACAAAACCAATTTTTTCAGCAACATCTTTAGGTAGAGTACCTACGATACCAGCAACAGCTCCACCAAGACCTGTTACATATGAGTAAAGAACAGTCAACATAGCTGTCAAACCGAATCCCATAGCAAGGTAGTGAAGGTTACGTTTAACTGGAAGGTAACGAAGCAAGATTGCAAATCCGAGACCTGGAAGCATACGACCTGCAAGTGTCAAACCGTCTGCAACCCATTGGTATTCTTTAACAAGGTCTACTACAGATTGTACGAAAGCACCACCAAAAGCAAGAGCGAAGAATACTGGAAGGGCACGAGAAAGAGCCCATGGAAGCGCACCAAGTAGGTAGTTGCGTTCGATACCATTGTAGTCAAAGCGTTCGATCGCAGCATCAATACGGTGTGCAAAGAAAGTAGTTGTCATACGTCCAAGAACGTCGAAGTATGTCAAAAGTGCTGCTA
>CAUQPD010000032.1:0-17421 GCA_963519935.1 uncultured Streptococcus sp. | reverse complement strand
TGCTGTTGATGGTTTGAGAATTCTTATGGGGACTGATGGTCAAGGCTGAACCAAAGTAGTCAAAGCCTAAGTCCATAGCTACCTGTGCTGTTTTGTCCAGACGGTAGTCAAAACAAACCTTGCAACGATCGCCACCTTCTGGTTCTTCTTCCAGTCCTCTGACTAACTTCCGGTATTCATTTGGTTCATAGGGAGCTTCTAGGTACTGGACTGTATTACCTGTTCGCTCATTGAAATCACTGACAAATTTCTTGGTGACGTAAGCTCGCTTGTGGTATTCTGCCTTAGGATGGATATTGGAATTGGCAAAATAGATGGTCACATCCGCGTACTTGGTCAGATACTCTAGGGTATAGGTACTACAAGGAGCACAGCAAACATGCATGAGAATAGTTGGACGTTGCTCATTTTTCTCCCAAACCTGTACCATTTTCTGCATAACACGGTCATAATTAATCTTCTGATTGGGATTCATCTTGCTCAGAATTTCTTCTACATCGATCATGTTCTTCTCCTTTTTCTAGTTTTATTTTATCATATAAGTTAGGAGAGCTCAAATCTATTTAGAAGAGAAAACCTTAAAAGGAGGGACTACGTTCCCTCCTTTTGTGTTTTTTATAAGTTGCTTTTACATCATCCCGCCCATCATGCTTGGATCCATTGCTGGAGCTGGGGTAATTGGTTCTGGTTTATTGGCTACGACTGCTTCTGTTGTTAAAATCAAGCTAGCTACAGAAGCTGCATTTTGAAGGGCAGAACGACTAACCTTAACTGGGTCGATGATTCCTTGATCAATCATATTAACCCACTCGCCGGTTGCTGCGTTGAAACCTGTACCAAGCTCAGCATTCTTCAAGCGATCGATAACGATAGAGCCTTCAAATCCCGCATTATGGGCGATTTGACGAACAGGTTCTTCCAAGGCACGGAGAACGATACTACGTCCTGTTGCTTCATCACCTGTCAATTCCAAATCAGCTACGGCTGGAATGACATTTACAAGAGCTGTTCCACCACCTGCAACGATTCCTTCTTCAACGGCTGCACGAGTAGCGTTGAGGGCATCTTCAATGCGGAGTTTCATTTCTTTCAACTCAGTTTCAGTTGCAGCTCCGACCTTGATAACTGCGACACCACCTGACAATTTTGCCAAGCGTTCTTGCAATTTTTCACGGTCAAATTCAGAAGTTGTTGTTTCGATTTGAGACTTGATAACCGCAACACGGTGGGAAATGGCTTCAGGGTTACCTGCACCTTCTACAATAACCGTGCTGTCTTTGTCGACAGTCACTCTAGCAGCTTGACCAAGTGCTTCAATGGTCGCGTCTTTCAACTCAAGACCAAGATCTTCTGTGATGACGGTTCCACCTGTCAAGATGGCGATATCTTCCAACATAGCCTTACGACGGTCACCAAAACCAGGTGCCTTAACTGCTACTACGTTGAAGGTTCCACGAATCTTGTTCAATACAAGAGTTGGAAGAGCTTCACCATCTACATCATCCGCAATAATCAAGAGTGGACGATTGCTTTGGAGAATGCTTTCTAGAAGTGGCAAGATTTCTTGGATATTTGAAATCTTCTTGTCAGTAATCAAAATGTATGGATTTTCAAGGTCAGCCACCATTTTTTCGCTATCTGTCACCATATACTGTGAAAGATAACCACGGTCAAACTGCATTCCTTCTACGACTTCAAGCTCTGTTTCCATACCACGTGACTCTTCGATAGTGATGACTCCATCTTTGCCAACTTTTTCCATGGCTTCAGAGATGTATTCGCCGACTTTTTCAGAACGAGAAGACACCGCAGCAACCTGAGCGATGGCTTCCTTATTGGCAACAGGGATGGCATTGTTTTTCAAGGCTTCTACAGCTGCGGCAACCGCTGCTTCAATCCCCCGACGGATACCGATTGGATTGGCACCTGCTGTGACGTTTTTGATTCCTTCACGGACGATAGCTTGGGTCAAAACAGTTGCAGTTGTTGTTCCATCACCTGCGATATCGTTGGTCTTTGAAGCGACTTCTGATACCAACTTGGCACCCATATTTTCAAAATGATCTTCCAACTCGATTTCTTTGGCAATAGTCACACCGTCATTGGTGATGAGTGGTGAGCCAAATGATTTTTCCAACACAACGTTACGACCTTTTGGTCCCAAGGTTACTTTAACAGTGTCTGCAAGGATATCGACACCACGGACCATAGCTGAACGAGCATCAGATGAAAATTTAATTTCTTTTGACATACTTACTTTCTCCTTCTATTCTTCAATGATTGCCAAGATATTGGCTTCGCCTACGATAATGTACTTTTCATCGCAATCTTTGACATCAATACCTGCATGAGCTTCAACTAAGACACGGTCCCCAGGCTTAACGCTTGGAGCAACCAAGTCACCGTTCAAGGTACGAACACCTTGTCCAGTAGCTACAACTTGGGCCGTTTTTGTTTTTTCTTGGGCTGAGCCTGCAAGGACAAAGCCTCCAACAGTTTGTTCTTTTTCTTCGATTTTCAAGACCACACGGTCTCCTAATGGTTTCAACATCTGCTTTCCTCCATGATGAACTACATATTATTAGCACTCTTTATATCTGAGTGCTAAATCATAGTTCTATTGTATCACTTGGTCAGAAATAGTCAAGAAAAAAGTCTGACTTTCTCAATATAAAAAAGCCTGAGACCAACTCAGACTTTTCAATGTTTAAAATGGCAATTCTTCCTCTTCCAAGACCAAATCTGCCAAATCCTGTCCTGCGTTATTTTCACGCATGGCACGTTGGGCACGGCTTTCTAAAAGTTGGAATCCTGTGGCAAGAACTTCAGTCACGTAGTTCATCTGACCATTTTTCTCAAAGCGACGGGTACGAAGTTCTCCATCCACAGAGATAAGACTACCTTTAGTTGCGTAGCTTGCCAAGGTTTCAGCCAATTTTCCCCAAAGAACAAGATTGACAAAGTCAGCTTCACGTTCCCCATTTTGGTCTTTGTAACGACGATTCACAGCAATGGTTGCGCGAGCTACCGACTTATCATTGTTGGTTTTGTGCAATTCTGGTGTAGACGTCAAGCGCCCGATCATGATAACTTTATTATACATTTTTCATCCTCCTACTTATCTATTCGCAGGAAATCAAAAAAAGTTACAGAAATTTGTAACTTTTCGAGAAAATTTTTTATTTTTTATGAACCATGAAACCTGTCGCCTGTTGATTGGCCATAATAGTCATATCTGTAATCTGCACACGACGAGGATGACTGGTCACATAGACCACTGTATCTGCAATATCCTGAGCTTGCAAGGCTTCGATCCCCTGGTAGACCGCCTCAGCCCGCCCTTTGTCACCATGAAAACGTACTGTAGAAAAATCTGTTTCGACGATCCCCGGTTGAATGGTTGTCACCTTGATGTCCGTTGCGATGGTATCAATTCGCAGACCATCTGAAAAAGTTTTAACCGCAGCCTTGGTGGCTGAGTAAACAGCTGCCCCAGCATAGGCATAGATTCCTGCGGTCGATCCCATGTTGATAATATGTCCCTGATTCGCTTTTACCATTGCTGGCAAGAAACAGCGAGTGACTGCCATCAAGCCCTTAACATTGGTATCCAACATGGTCAGCATATCCAACTCTTCATAGTCTTGATAGGGAGCCAAACCAAGAGCTAGTCCAGCGTTATTGACCAATATATCAATCTGCCCTATCGTTTCCAAAATATCGGAGCAGACAGTCTTGACCATGGTCATATCCGTGACATCCAGTGGAAAGGTCCAAACGGTTTGATTTGGAAACGTTTCTGCAAACTCTGACTTGAGGGCCTCTAGTCTGTCTGTCCGTCGCCCTGTTAGAACGACATTCCCTCCCTGCTCCAGATAAGCACGCGCAATCGCTTCACCGATTCCTGAGGTCGCTCCTGTAATCACTACATTTTTCGCCATCTTATCCCCCTCTATCTGGTCTATCAAATACCGACTATTTCCTAGGCCGTCCAGTGTTTGGCTGGGTCAAATGGAGTTCCGACAACTTGGTCTTCTGATAATTCAATAACCCCACGTTTTTGCGGAGCATTTGGTAGATGCAATTCACGAGGGCTGCACATCATACCAAAACTCTTTTCACCACGAAGTTCGCCTGGAAAAATGAGATTTCCTTTTGGCATCATAGCTCCCGGAAGGGCTACAATAGTTTTCAGACCGACACGCGCATTGGGAGCCCCTGCAACGATTTGCACTGTCTTGTCACTTGCAACGGCCACTTGGCAGATGTTGAGGTGGTCACTATCTGGGTGAGCTACCATCTCAACAATCTCACCGACGACAAACTTAGGTTCCTTATCGTTGATAATTTCTTCTGTAAAGCCTTCCGCCTGCAACTCTTGGTTCAAACGTGCTACTTTCTCATCTGTTAAAAAGACTTGACCGCGCTCTGCAATTTCAAACAAACTTGAAACTTCGAAAATATTCCAAGCTACTGTTTCCCCATTATCTTTGAGGAAAACACGGGCTACCTTGCCTTTACGCTCCACGTCCAGTTTGGCATCTCCGCTGTTTTTCACGATGACCATAAGGACATCGCCAACATGTTCTTTGTTATATGTAAAAATCATTCTTTCCTTTTTCTCCTATTTCAGTCCTGTTAAAAAGTCGTTGATTTGTTCCTTGCTTTTACGGTCACGATTGACAAAACGGCCGATTTCCTTGTCCTTTTCTAGCACAACAAGGCTAGGAATCCCGTAAACATTCCACAACTTGGCAAGATCCATAAATTCATCACGATCTACTCGAATAAAAGTAAATCCAGGATTTTCTGCCTCAATCTCTGGCAAGGCAGGATAGATATAACGACAGTCGCCACACCAGTCCGCCACAAAAAGGAAAACCTTCTTGCCATCCTGCTCGACAAAACCTGCGAGTTCTTCTATACTACTAGGAGTTATCATAAGACTTCCTCCTCATAGACCAGGTCTTCATTTTCATAGACAAAGGTATAATGACGACCATCCTCGAAAATGACTCCTCCGACGAGTCGCTCTAGACTACTTTCGTAGACTTGAACATAGAGAGTCGCAATCTCACCCATATCTGAGAAAAGTTCGCGCACGATAGCGGTCAACTCTTCTTGAGTCTTCATAAGTTTGTGGTTATCTGCTGCTTTTTTAGCCCCCAAAGCAAGGGCACTTAGACCAGCCACAGTCAAGCCAGTCATCCATAATTTCTTAGCTTTCATACCATTCATTGTAACACAAAAAGTGCTCTAGGACAAATAGGGAAGCCGTATACGAGCAAAGCATTTAAAAAATCTCCGAGATTGCTCTCAGAGATTAGAAGATAACTAGTTGCTATTTTCAACAGCTGCAGTCACAAAGGCAGTGTAGAGTTCTTCTGGACGGTTTGGACGACTGGAAAGTTCAGGGTGATACTGACAAGCCACAAAGAATTTATTTTCAGGAATTTCCACAATTTCGACCAAACGATTGTCTGGAGAAACTCCTGAGAAGACAAAACCTGCTGCCTCAAACTGCTCACGGAAGGCATTGTTAAACTCATAACGGTGACGGTGACGGCGTTGCACCACTTCTTGATTGTGATAAGCAGCTGCTGCCTTAGAACCACGTTTCAACTTAGATGGATAAAGTCCCAAACGAAGGGTTCCACCCATATCCTCAACATCAACCTGATCACGCATAATATCAATGATAGGGTATTTTGTATCTGGTGCAAGTTCTGCAGAATTGGCACCTTCAAGACCCAAAACGTGACGAGCAAACTCGATACAAGTCAACTGCATTCCCAAGCAAACACCCAACATGGGGACATCATTCTCACGCGCATAACGGATGGCTTGGATTTTCCCTTCAGTACCACGTTGACCAAAACCACCTGGAACGATGATTCCGTCCGCATCAGACAAGAGTTCTGCCACATTCTCTGCTGTCACATCATTGGCGTTAATCCAATTAATCTTCACTTCTGCGTCGTTGGCATACCCAGAGTGTTTCAAGGCTTCGACCACTGAGATGTAGGCATCTTGCAACTCCACATACTTACCAACGAGGGAAATCTTGACTTGTTTATTGAGGTTCATAACCTTGTCCACCATGGCTGACCACTCTGTCATATCCGCTACTGGTGCGTCTAATTTCAAATGGTCACAAACAATTTGGTCCATGCCTTGCGCCTGCAAGTTTAATGGAATTTGGTAAAGGTGTTCGACATCCAAAGACTCGATAACAGCTTCTGGAGCCACGTCACAAAACTGTGCTAGTTTGTTTTTAATGCCCTGACCAGCTGGTTTCTCGGTACGGATGACCAACATATTTGGCTGGATTCCCAATCCGCGCAATTCTTTTACAGAATGCTGAGTCGGCTTGGTCTTCATCTCACCCGCAGCCTTGAGATAAGGAAGCAAGGTTGTATGGATGTACATGACGTTATCTGCACCCACATCTGCCTTCATCTGACGAAGGGCCTCTAGAAATGGCAAAGACTCGATATCCCCAACAGTTCCACCAACCTCTGTGATAATGACATCCGAGTCTGTCGTTACAGCAGCACGCTTGATTTTCTCTTTCAAAGCATCTGTGATATGAGGAATGACTTGAACAGTTGCGCCAAGGTACTCGCCACGGCGCTCCTTACGAAGAACTTCACTGTAAATTTTCCCAGTTGTCACGTTGGAATATTTGTTGAGATTGATATCGATGAAACGTTCATAGTGACCCAAGTCCAAATCTGTCTCAGCTCCATCATCTGTCACAAAAACTTCCCCGTGCTGGTAAGGACTCATAGTTCCCGGATCGATATTGATATAAGGGTCAAACTTTTGAATGGTTACTTTGAGACCACGATTTTTCAAGAGACGGCCCAGACTCGCTGCGACAATCCCTTTCCCAATAGACGATACCACACCACCAGTTACAAAAATATATTTCGTAGACATAGATTCCTCTTTCTAAAATGCTCAAGGCCTTGTTGACTACGAGGGGACATAGAAAACAAGACCCTTATGAATAACGACATTTCAAGAAAACTTCCTGAAAAAACAAAAACAGCTCCCTAGTAACTAGGGAGCCCCGACCTCTAAAAGAGGTGCCCGAACAATATAATACCTCAAAGCAGAACATTTGTCAACCCGAAGTGGTAAAACATGAAAAAAGGAGATCAGGTGATCTCCTCTGTAAAGTCTTTTACTCTTCTTCACTCGTTTCAGCGTCATCGTCTGAAAACTCGTCGTCTTCTTCGTTGAGATCCACGTCTTCACCCAAGTCATCAGGGGCAATTTCGTTGATTTCTGCATCGTAAGCTTCCACTTCATTTTTCTCATCATCTGGATTTTCATCATCATATGAAAGAGCTGGATCTGCTTCGTATGCATCTTCGTCTTCTGGATCATCTGCGTTGTAGTCAATGGCATCTGAATCACCATCCATAAAGGCATTGACGCGTTTTTTCTTAGCTTTTGGTGCTACTTCATCGTCGTCACTTTCTTCAAGAGCGATGATTTCTTCGTCGATTTCGTCCACACCATACCATGAACGAAGCCCCCATTTGTTGTCTCCAAGAGAGATGAAGCTACCGTCAAAGTTCAACTCTGTGTAGAACAAAGGCAAAGCTTCGCGGATATCGCTGTTTGATGTTCCAAGGTAGTTTTGAATTTCGTTTACAAGATCGCTAAAATGCATCTCATGATCGCGACCACGAAGTTCCAAGATAGCACGCGCTACCTCAATCATAGATAGTTCACTTTTTTCTTGCCCAGCAAATACTTCTAATTCCAAAGCGTTTCTCCTCATTTTTACTACTATCGCCAGAGCGAACAGACTCTGACCTCATTTTATCATGTACTCTTTATTGTACGATAATTTTGCGGAATAGTCAAAGGTTAAATGGGAGAAAGTGACAGGACTTTTTATTTCTTTGTTACCCAGCCGATAGCATCGCTTGGTGGGTTTTCGGTATCAATCCAGATAAATTCGATGCTGAAAATTAAGCTGTGATGCTGTACCTCTCAGGGCGTTCGAACTTAGAAGATTTGTTATGTAGTGAGTTGGTTTCCAAAATATTGACACAAAGCTTAATATAAAAATACTGTCTAAAAAATTTATTCTAATGATGAAGTAACTATTCAGTATTAGGAATAGAACATATAAGAAATTGAAATATCAGCAAAAACACATCTATCAACATATCATTGTTTTAAGATAGTTTAATTATAAAAAATAAGAAATACTTACTGGTAATATAAAACATATTAAATTCCTTACGGGAAAGTTCTATATTTTAATCTATTAAACAGATATGGGATGGCTAAAAGTAAGGAACTATACTAGATAACATTTATTATCTACAGTTTGCTTTTCCAGAGCGCAAGATTATTAAAAATTATTTTTTGATAAATTGAATAAAATGCATCAGATAAAGTTTTACTGTTAACGTAGTTATGGATATTTGTTTTAACATCTAGAAGTTCTTGTTCGTTATTCGCGTTATGAAAAAACATATAAATAAAACCATACTCGACTAACCTGTTATCTTCTTGTAAATGTTTTGCATATCTATCAAGTTGTTCAATTCCTAGCAGACATTTATCTTGTAATTTATAGTTACTTTTTCCTTCATAAATAGACCTTAAAAAGGAAAATTTCACTTCTATAATCGCTTGTTCTTGACCATCATTTAAATAAATATCCACAGATTCCTCATCTCTTATAATCGATGTACAGTATTCGATAGAAACTTCACCCTTCATTTTATTTTTTAAAAATTCTAATAAAATATTACGTAATTTCTGCTCTTTTATCTCAGCTTTAATTTTTCCGTTGGAATTGAAACATTCGCTATAATAGTACTCTTGATATTGACACTCTAGATTAAAGGTTTCAAACACTTCTTTTAATTCTGAAATTGGTTTTAATAAATTTAATTGCTCTTGCATTGTTTTAGTCTTTGCTAAGCATGCATCTACCTCTGTGTTTATCTTACCATTTTGAGCAATTAGTTTTATCCCTTCATTTACAGCATACACAATACAATTTTTTTCCCTAGAAATATCTAAAACCATATTAATAAATTCAGAATCAGAAATTTTACTTAAGGCTATTTCTTTAGAAGTGAATTCAGATTCATTTATATCGATACAATGTATCTTAGCAATAGGTAAGACCAGTATTTCTGACAATAACTCATCCAATTTTTCTGTAATACTTAGATTCGATTGTGTACAGATAACGACAACTTTATTATGCTCGGCAAAGATATCTAATAATTTAGTCTCACTAATTACACTTTCTGTCTTTGAAGCTCTTTCTAAAAATTTTTCAGCATCAAGCATTTATCTCTTTTCCTTTCAGATATTCTTCGAAAATATAGTCTAACCAAGCAATAAATACATCGTATTTGTCTAGATCAACATTAGATGATTTTGCTCTATTCTGAAAGTTTTCCAATAATTTATAAAGTTGGTTATTACTCAATGAAATCTTAGTTTTATTTCTACTCAAGGCATCTTCAATATTTGGTTCATTAAAAAAAATAGACAAAACAATCTCATCACTATATGATGAAATCATATTTACAAAGTAAGCAACTGATTTTAAGTCATCCTTAAATTTTTTAGATCTTTCCTGATTTTTACTACACTCTGTTAGCAATTTATCACAAATGTTGATTTTAAAACTATTGAGGGAAATATAATCTTGAGAGCTTAGAAATTTCAATGTGGCTTCCATTTGAAATGTATTAACTGTTCCAACTTTAGGATCAATTATCAATTCATCTAGAATTTCACTTTCATCATCATTCAAGAATGAATTTGAAACCATGAATATATAAATATAACGAAAAAGTGAATTTTTTGTTATATTGTTTTTAAGTCTAAGCGAATATAAAAAAAGCAACATATAATAATACAGTTTTTTATTCATACTATCTCCTTAGCAATTTGTAAATATCCAATTCTTCTATCTCTTTATACTGTTTATTTGCATGCCTTGAAATATCTAATAAATTAATAATTTTAATTGAACTATTTTTCTTTATGAGCGAGCTTACCAATGAACTATTACGAGCATTGGCAGAAAGAAATAAAGTATTCCCTGATTCTAAGTAACTATTAAAAGTATCGACCGCATTTTCTTCAAATAAATAATCTAGAGTACTATCAGGTGTTTCACTCATAAAATAAGTATCTTTATGAAAAAACTCTAGTGTAGCTAACCTGAAAGCCATATCAATGAAAATTCTTTGTGACTCTGACAGTGATTCTTCGCTTTCTCGTGCTGAATTATTTAAAAAGAATTTAAAAAGCGTGTTCTCTCCACTACCAACTAATTCTAATCTAATATTTGAATCATTTCCTAAAAAAGAATAGGCGTACTTGTAAAATATTTTACTAAAATTTAAAAATACACTTTTTATGCTTTGATCGATATCATCTGCTAATTGATTTTCTTTTTTCTTAGTTTCCTCTAATTTATTTAAAAATAGCTCTTTTTCACGATTCAATTGGTTATATTTCTCAAGATTATCATTAGGCACACTATCCATTTTTCTTTTAATTTTTAATTTTTCTTTAGTTATTTCAAAAAGTTCACTTTCTCCATCTTTTACTGAGTTGTTAATAATCTCAATTTCTTTGTTCAACTCCTCATACCTTAAATCTAACGTTTTCTTTTTAATTTGTAGATTCTTTTGCTTTATCTCTATTTCTGTTAAATCTACATCTGTATTAATATTTATCCTACTCTTACAAAAAAAACACTCTAAAATATCAATGTGAAAATCAATATGTTCAGTTCCACAGAATGGACATACTCCCGAACTTAAAATTGGAGTAAATTTATCATAAAAGTCTTGATAGTCATTAGGAAAAATATTCCTGTACCATTTGTTTTCAAGAACTCCAAGTTCTGCTCTAAGTCTATCTATTTCTGCTCTATTCTGGAGTCTTTCTTGAGTTCTTTTGTTTAAGAGTTCTCTATATTCATGAATTTTTGTATTGATCGTCTTAATTTTAAATTCCACATCTTCCAAATCTTTAAGAGAGTATACGTTGTAGTCAGATTTATTTAAGTCCTCTCCTAAAAATTCTTTTACCATTGACATTTTATATGATCGCAACCTAGCCTGGCTATCATATTTTTTTATCAATTTCTGAGTCTCACTATATTCAAAATACTTCTCTTTTGGCATAAACTTACTCAAAACCAATTTACTAAGATTTTCATCCCAAAACACAAAATTTCTTGATTCCGAGAAAAACATTATCTCAGTTAACATCAAAATAAATGAGTTTATATCTGGAAAACCTGAAGATTTAATTAACTCTTTATGATACTTATTAATTAAAGATTCGCTTAGTTGTTTATCATTGATTGAAGCAAAGTATTTTCTTTCATACTTCTCATAATCCAGTTCTTTCTCTCTTTCTTCCTCTTTTTTTCCATTAACGCTAAAACTAATTAGCCTATGTGAATATAAACTATGCTTGGTTACAAATGTATCATTCGCAATAGAAAATTCAACTTCGACTTCTGCCTCATTTAAAGGAACTTGCATTCGATTTTTAAAATAATCTCTATCAAACATAGGACGTCTGGATTTTTGCTGATCTTTATAATTTCTAACTCTTTCTCTTCCTTTGTAGGGACCTATTACCGAGTATCTTATTATGTTTAGCAACGTTGTTTTTCCCAAACCGTTAGTTCCAAATATAATATTTAATTTATCTGATAAGTCTATTTCAAGTGGACATTTATACAAATCAAAATTATCAATTTTTAGCCGTTTAATCTTTGGTAAGTAGTAGTTAAATTCCATCGTATTATTTCTCCAATACTATTACACCTTCAAGTAATTTGCCAATCTTTTCCTTCTGCTGAGGACTTGGATTTAAGTAACGAGCTTTTCTTATTTCAACAACTTCAAATCCTATATTTTCAGCAATTTCAGAACAAATCTCTAAAGTATTAATTAACACTCCAAAATAAGCAGAATTTGAAACATTAAAATAGACCCGTCGCCCTTTTTTGAGCTTTTGATACATCCCATTAAAAATGATCTCCATATCTTCAAAATAAGCAATAATCATACTTTGAATTTCCGTATTCCATGCTACTGAATCTTTGCTTAGAGACTCCATTTCAGATATGGTAGCCTTAAGAATCTTACTTTGTACCCCCTTTAGATTTCGTATTTTTAACTGGACATGTGAGCGTATAGTCTGTTCTCGTAATTTTTTAATATCATTATAATTTGTTAAAAAATCTAGCGCTTTTAATTCTAGCATATATGAATCTGTATAATCCCTTGAATTCAGATACGGAGGAGAAGTAATAATTAAATCCACAGAATTATCATCCACATTCTCAAAAATTAGTTTCCGTGTGTCACCTAAATATAATAAATCATGATTAGAAAAGTTGTTGGTCTCCAGCCTCTCAAGATCCTCAATGATAACATTATTAATAAAATTAAAAAAACTTGTTATTACTTGTTCCTGTGAGTATAAATTTTCTTTCCAATCTTTTTTGTAAGATAAACACTTGCCGTTTCGATACAAATTACTGTATTCTAGTAATATATTGGCCAAACAAATAATGTAAACTTCTTTATATAATGTTGTCGATAGACTATTAATAGCTCTCTTAAGTTTTTCAATTGCAATAAAGACTTCACGATCTATATTCCACTTCTTTTTTTCCTTTCCCTCAATTAAAGTAGAAAATCCACTATATAAATCAATCTCGTTATCATTTAAAGAAGCTATGTGTTTCTTAATTTTTAAAATATGAGACTTAATTGTACGTCTTTTATATTGAGAAACTTTTAGTTTAGCTTTAGACAAGGTAAACATAAAAGGGTTTACCTCAAACGATATACAGCTTATTCCCTTTAGAGATAATTCCAAAGCAGTTGTGCCACTACCTGAAAATGGTTCTAAACAGAATTCTACTTTTTGGGTCTGTTCGTTTACTATAGCCTCAATAAACTCCTTTGAGTATCCCTCAACAAAAGGATACCATCTATGTATACAAATATCTTTATTTTTATTGAATTGCATAATTCTTCCGTATTCTTTAACATAGTTCACATATCTATACATTATAGCTCTCACTTTATTCAATTCGTATTTCTTTATTAACAATTAGAGTTGTTTTAATTATACCACAAAAAAACACGGTTTATCACCGTGTTTCTATGTTTATTTCACCAACTTCTTCATCTCATCAATACGTGCTACGGTCGCGTCATACTTGGCTTGGTAGTCGGCTTGTTTGTCGCGTTCTTTTTGGACGACTTCTGGTTTGGCATTGGCTACGAAGCGTTCGTTAGAGAGCTTCTTGCCGACCATGTCCAGTTCTTTTTGCCATTTAGCCAGTTCCTTGTCGAGACGAGCCAGTTCTTCTTCGACATTGAGGAGGTCTGCCAGTGGCAAGTAGATTTCTGCTCCTGTGATGACGCTTGACATTGCGAGTTCAGGTGCAGGGATGGTTGATGCGATTTCCAAGTGTTCTGGATTTGTGAAGCGTTTGATGTAGTTGACATTGCTGTTAAAGAAGGCTTCCAAGTCGCTATCGCTTGTCTTAACAAGGATGGTGATAGGCTTGCTTGGAGCAACGTTTACTTCCGCACGCGCATTCCGAACAGAACGGATCAGGTCTTTAAGGCTTTCTACACCTGTGTGGGCAGCAAGGTCTTCAAAGGCTGGGTTAACAGTTGGGTATTCCGCTGTAACGATAGAGCCTTCTGAGATTTGTCCAAAGATTTCCTCTGTCACGAATGGCATGATTGGGTGAAGGAGACGAAGGATCTTGTCCAAAGTATAAAGGAGAACAGAACGTGTGATGACTTTCTCTTCTTCATTATCGCTATAAAGGACTTCTTTGGTCAACTCAACGTACCAGTCCGCAAACTCATCCCAGATAAAGTTGTAGAGGATGTGTCCAGCAACACCAAACTCAAACTTATCAAAGTTTTCAGTGACTTTGCCGATCGTTTCATTGAGGTTGTGGAGGATCCAGCGGTCTGTGACATTTCCAGCTTCCTTGTTAACAACTTTTTCGACATTAGCCGTTGCTTGCTCAAGAGTCAAGCCTTCATTGTTCATGAGGATGTAGCGAGAGATGTTCCAGATTTTGTTAATGAAGTTCCATGAAGCATCCATTTTCTCGTAAGAGAAGCGGACGTCTTGGCCTGGTGCAGAACCGTTTGAAAGAAACCAACGAAGGGCATCGGCACCGTATTTCTCGATAACATCCATTGGGTCAATCCCGTTACCAAGAGATTTAGACATCTTGCGTCCTTGCTCGTCACGAATGAGACCGTGGATAAGAACGTTTTGGAATGGCTGACGACCAGTGAATTCCAAGGATTGGAAGATCATACGAGACACCCAGAAGAAGATGATGTCGTAACCTGTTACCAAGGTTGAAGTTGGGAAGTAACGTTTGAAGTCTTCTGAGTCAACATCAGGCCAGCCCATGGTTGAGAATGGCCAAAGGGCAGAACTGAACCAAGTATCCAAGACGTCTTCGTCCTGAGTCCAACCGTCACCTTCTGGAGCTTCTTCACCGACATACATTTCACCCTCAGCATTGTACCAAGCAGGGATTTGGTGACCCCACCAGAGCTGACGAGAGATAACCCAGTCGTGGACATTTTCCATCCATTGGAGGAAGGTATCGTTGAAACGAGGTGGGTAGAATTCTACCTTGTCCTCTGTATCTTGGTTGGCAATAGCATTTTTCGCCAATTGGTCCATCTTGACGAACCACTGAGTAGACAAGCGTGGCTCAACCACAACACCTGTACGCTCTGAGTGACCAACACTGTGAACACGTTTTTCGATTTTAACGAGGGCACCGATTTCTTCCAACTTGGCAACGACTGCCTTACGAGCTTCAAAACGGTCCATGCCTGCAAATTCGAAGGCCAAGTCGTTCATGGTTCCGTCATCGTTCATGACGTTGACTTGTGGCAAGTTGTGGCGTTGACCAACCAAGAAGTCGTTTGGATCGTGGGCAGGTGTGATTTTCACGACACCAGTACCAAACTCAGGATCAGCGTGTTCGTCTCCAACGATTGGAATCAATTTATTAGCGATTGGAAGGATGACGTTTTTACCAATCAAGTCCTTGTAGCGTGGGTCTTCTGGATTGACCGCAACCGCAACGTCCCCAAACATAGTCTCAGGACGAGTTGTCGCAACTTCAAGGGCGCGTGAGCCATCTTCCAGCATGTAGTTCATGTGGTAGAAGGCACCTTCGACATCCTTATGGATAACCTCGATATCAGAAAGGGCTGTGCGAGCTGCTGGGTCCCAGTTGATGATAAACTCACCACGGTAGATCCAGCCTTTCTTGTAAAGCTCCACAAAGACCTTGCGGACGGCTTTTGACAGACCTTCATCAAGGGTGAAACGCTCACGAGAGTAGTCTACCGAGAGCCCCATCTTGCCCCATTGTTCCTTGATGGTAGTGGCATATTCGTCTTTCCATTCCCAGACTTTATCTAGGAATTTTTCACGACCGAGGTCATAACGGCTAATGCCCTCACCACGCAAGCGCTCCTCAACCTTAGCCTGAGTCGCAATCCCAGCGTGGTCCATACCAGGAAGCCAAAGGGTATCAAAGCCTTGCATACGCTTTTGACGGATGATGATATCCTGCAAGGTCGTATCCCAAGCGTGACCAAGGTGAAGTTTACCTGTAACGTTTGGTGGTGGAATCACGATCGAATAAGGCTTAGCCTTTTGATCGCCTGAAGGCTTGAAAACATCGGCATCAAGCCATTTTTGGTAACGACCAGCCTCAACCTCGGCTGGATTGTATTTAGGTGAAAGTTCTTTAGACATGTGTTTGTCCTTTCTAGTTTAAAATTACAAATATTTCATAATAATATTCAATGAGTGATTTAAATCTTTCTCTGCTTTTCCAACTTCTTCAGTATTTGAAACAGAGTTTTCGTCGATATCTTCATCTTCAATTCCTATATTATAATCCACAAATAATAAATGGGATAGACTACGTAATATTATAAGTTCTTCACATTTTTTTTGAAAATCATTCATGTTACTAAAATGAATATTTTCCAATTTTTGTTTGGCTTCTTTTACAAGCCAGTCAATATTTTCAATTATATGGTATGCATTGTAGCACTCTTTGTATTCTAAGCTATCAGTAAACAAAATAGTTTTATTATCAATATTGGCTAGTAGATTACTTAATAGTTCAATGAAATTTTCTGTTCTATTGCACAATTGAAAAATATTATTACAATAACTATCTATTCTATTTTCTAATATTTCTTTGTAGTCAGAATAAGCCTCACAATAATCTTGCCAATCTCTAGAATCTTTAGATATCTTATATTTTTCAAAAATTATTGATTCAAAATAATAAAAATCTTTCGAAAATGCAAAAATTTCGCTTAAAGAAGAATTATAAGAAACAAAGCCATTCCAAAAAATTTTACTAATCTTTTCTTTTCGAGATTCTCGATAACTTAGTATTTCATTTGGAACTGAAATTATTATTGAAACAATCGCACCTAATAGTGCCCCTTTTAGTAATTCATCCATCGAAATTATCCCAAATATTGAACATCCAACAATTATTATTATTGAAATAAGAGATATGCTTATCATCAGTCGAATTCTTTTCATTGTTTTACCTCCCACTCACTCCTCAGCAAGCCGTATCTCAAATCATCACAGCGATTTCCTTGGGCATCTTTGCGGTCTCTTATGCGAGCTTCGAGGGTAAAGCCAAGCTTTTCTGCGACTCGTTGACTTTGGACATTGTAGCCAAAACAAGTCAGCTCAATCTTGTGAAGAGCAAGTTCTTTAAAAGCTAGGTCAATCAAGGCACGTGCCGCCTCTGGAACATAACCTAGACCCCAATAGTCTGGATGTAAGATATAGCCAATCTCCAAGACATCATCCTCGTGACGACGAGGGAAATCAACAGAGCCTATGACCTTATCGGTTCCTTTAGCGACAATTCCATAGCCCGCTGGGAGATTGTTCTTTTCATTACGCTCGGGCAGAATATGCTCCAGATAATAAATCTCATCTTCCAAGCTCTTGACGGGGTGAAAGCCTGCTGGATAGGAAACTTCTGGCCTACTGGCATAGTCAAAGATATCCACAACATCAGCCACGGTACGGACTCGCAAGACCAGACGCTCGGTCTCTATTCGTTCTGGTAACTCTGCTCTTGTCATCCTTCTACCTCGCTTTCTACAAAAAATCGCCCCTGCCATCTACATGACAGGGACGAATGTGTTTATCCGCGGTACCACCCAATTTCGGGCAAGGCCCGCAACTCTTGTCTTTGAAGGATATACAAAGACACTTTTATTTCATTTTCATCCATCAGCAACCAGTTTTGACACATTTGTGGACTTCTCAGCACCGCCA
>CAUQPD010000031.1:0-18843 GCA_963519935.1 uncultured Streptococcus sp. | reverse complement strand
GTGATGGTATTTTCGCCATATAGGTCACGATTTTTCTCCACCTGCTCCTCAGTCAAGCCTGTTAGACTTGTCTTATAAAAAGATAGAGTTTCGTTTAAGGGTGTGTGAATAGCTGTTGCTAATCTTTCTTTTGTAGTTTTCATTGGTTTCTCCTATCTGTATGAATGATGTGTTTCATACACAGAGACCAATCACTTTATAAGGGCAGAACGACACAAATCAGCGATTGGCTGTGTATGTGCGGTTCTGGATGATCGTCAATTTGCATCGTTTGCCTCCTTTCCTTGTTCTAAAACAGTAGAAAATCCCACCATAAAATGGCAGGATTAAAAAACTAATTATCTGTTTTTTCGTTCAAGCTTTAACTCCATAGGGCGATGTAATGAGCTTAGTCTTGGCCTTCGCGACCAGGACTGTTGACCAACGAGTAGTGTCTCCACTGCTTTGCGGTAGTCATCCGTATCCCTATGGTAGCCTCACCTACCGTTTTCGTCTATCAGTATAAACCTTTAAAATATAAAAGTCAATGATTTATCTTAATTTTCTTAAATAACAATTAATTCCTTCGGCGCTAGAGTCAACAATTCGCAACCCTTATCTGTAATCAGGATATCATCCTCGATACGAACCCCGTATTTACCTTCAATATAGATACCTGGTTCATCAGTCAAGACCATACCAGATTTAATGACTTCTTTGGAAGTTTGGCTAAAGTAAGGTTCTTCGTGAATATCCAGTCCGATACCGTGTCCAATACCGTGGGTAAAGTAGTCGCCATAGCCTGCCTCGATGATAATATCACGAGGGATTTTGTCAAAGTCGCGAAAACCTAATCCTGCCTTAGCCTGGTCAATCAAGGCTTGGTTGGCTTTCAGGACAGTATTGTAAATCTCTGCCTGCTCGTCACTGACATGACCGAGGTAGATGGTCCGTGTCATATCGCTGACATAGTGGTCGTAGAGACAGCCGAAGTCCATGGTAATGGCTTCTCCCGCTTCAACTGGTTTGTGCATTGGATGGGCGTGAGGTTTAGAAGAGTTGATGCCACTTGCTAAAATGGTATCAAAAGACAAGCCTGCCGCTCCTAGCTCACGCATGCGGAAGTCAAGGAAGTTGGCAATCTCAATTTCAGTCTTTCCTGGTTTGATAAAGTCAAGTGCATCTCGGAAGGCTTGGTCTGAGATAGAACACGCCTTGCGAATAGTCGTAATCTCTTTCTCATCTTTAATCATACGAAGTGCTTCAACAAACTGAGTCTGTGGAAGCAAGTCCAAACCTGCAAAAGCTGCCTGCATACGATGATAGTAAGAGACAGAAATCTCATCTTCAAAACCGACGCGAGACAAGCCCATATCCTTAACGATGCCTGCAATGACAGCCAATTCATCGCGGTCAGCCACAATCTCAAAACCTGTTACTTCTTGCTTAGCAGCAATGATATAGCGAGAGTCTGTCACCAAGACCTGACGATCACGGCTGATAAAGACGGTTCCGTTTGAACCCCAAAAACCAGTCAGGTAATAGACGTTTTTAAGGTTGTTGATGATGATGCCATCTAGTTCTTTTTCTTGCATTTTAGCTAGAAATGCTTGTACACGTTTATTCATGATGTAACTTTCCTTTCAAATAGTGTCCTGTGTAGCTGGCTTCATTGGCCGCTACTTCTTCTGGTGTTCCTGTTGCGATGATAGTTCCACCACCGACACCGCCCTCAGGTCCCAAATCGATGATATGGTCTGCCGTCTTGATGACATCCAGATTGTGCTCAATGACGAGAACAGTATTGCCATCGTCGACAAAGCGAGCTAAAACCTTGAGCAAGCGAGCGATATCCTCGGTATGAAGCCCTGTCGTCGGCTCATCCAGAATGTAGAAGGATTTTCCTGTCGAGCGTTTGTGGAGCTCACTAGCTAACTTCATACGCTGGGCTTCTCCACCTGAAAGGGTGGTAGCTGGTTGTCCTAACGTTACATAGCCCAGCCCTACATCCTTGATGGTCTGGAGTTTACGTTGAATCTTAGGAATGTGTTGGAAGAATTCCACCGCATCGTTGACGGTCATATCCAAGACCTGCGAGATATTTTTTTCCTTGTAGTGAACTTCAAGGGTTTCACTGTTGTAGCGAGTCCCGTGGCAGACTTCACAAGCCACGTAAACATCTGGCAAGAAGTGCATCTCGATCTTGATAATCCCGTCACCTGAGCAGGCTTCGCAACGACCACCCTTGACGTTGAAACTGAAACGGCCCTTCTTATAGCCTCGAATCTTAGCTTCATTTGTCTGGGCAAAAAGGTCACGTATGTCGTCAAAAACTCCTGTATAGGTAGCAGGGTTGGACCTCGGCGTTCGTCCGATCGGGCTCTGGTCAATGTCAATCAAGCGGTCTACATGCTCAATCCCTGTGATGGTTTTGAATTTACCAGGCTTGTCTGAATTGCGATTGAGCTTCTGGGCAATGGCTTTTTTGAGGATGCTGTTGATTAAGGTCGACTTCCCTGAACCTGACACCCCTGTCACTGCTATGAATTTTCCTAGCGGGAAGCGAGCGGTAATATTTTGCAAGTTGTTCTCACGCGCACCTGTCACTTCGATAAAACGACCATTTCCGGCACGGCGCTCTTCTGGTACTGGAATGGCTCGTTTTCCTGATAAGTACTGGCCTGTGATAGACTTGCTGTTGCGAGCCACCTGTTTGGGCGTACCTGCAGCAACAATCTCCCCACCAAAAACACCAGCACCCGGACCAACGTCAATCAGATAATCCGCCTCACGCATGGTATCTTCATCGTGTTCCACCACGATGAGAGTATTGCCCAAGTCACGCATCTTCTTCAGACTGGCAATCAGGCGGTCATTATCCCTCTGGTGAAGACCAATGGACGGCTCATCCAGGATATAAAGGACACCTGATAGGTTGGACCCAATCTGGGTTGCCAAGCGAATACGCTGACTCTCCCCACCTGAAAGGGTTCCTGCCGAACGTGACAGAGTCAGATAGTTGAGGCCTACGTTATTGAGGAAGGTCAATCGATCCTTGATTTCCTTGAGAATGGGACGGGCGATGATGGCTTCATTTTCAGATAAGGTCAGCTGGCTCACTAATTCCAAATGGTCTGCGATAGACAGGTCTGAGATTTCACCGATATGTGGTCCTTGCTCCCCACCCACACGGACAGACAAGGCCTGGTCATTGAGACGATAGCCGTGGCAAGTTCCACAGGTTAGCTCATTCATGTAGAGACGCATCTGGGTACGGGTGTAGTCACTGTTAGTCTCATGGTAACGACGCTTGATATTACCAATTACTCCTTCAAAAGGAATGTCGATATCGCGCACACCGCCAAATTCATTTTCATAGTGGAAATGGAATTCCTTGCCATCAGACCCGTAGAGAATCAAGTTTTTATCTTCTTCTGACAAGTCCTCAAAAGGCTTATCCATATCCACTCCAAAGGCTGTCATGGCCTGCTCTAGCATATTTGGATAGTAGTTGGATGAGATAGGATTCCAAGGTGCCAAGGCTCCCTCACGCAAAGTTTTGCTGGTATCAGGAACCACCAAGTCAACATCCACCTCTAGCTTGATGCCCAAACCGTCACACTCACTACAAGATCCAAAAGGAGCATTGAAGGAGAAGAGTCGAGGCTCTAATTCTGGGACAGTAAAACCACAAACTGGACAGGCATAGTGCTCAGAAAAGAGCAACTCAGAATCGTCCATAGTGTCAATAATCACATAGCCTTCTGCGATACGAAGGGCAGCCTCAATGGAGTCAAAGAGACGGCTACGGATACCCTCCTTGATAACAATACGGTCAACTACGACATCAATATTGTGTTGCTTGCTCTTAGACAGCTCTGGCACTTCGGTAACATCATAGACTTCCCCATCCACACGGACACGGACATAGCCGTCTTTCTGAACCTTTTCAATGACACTCTTATGTTGCCCTTTTTTCTTACGAATGACAGGAGCTAAAATTTGCAGACGTTGGCGTTCTGGCAACACCAAAATCTTATCCACAATTTGCTCCACAGAAGAAGCCTTGATAGCCCCATGCCCGTTGATACAGTAAGGCGTCCCCACACGTGCGTAGAGGAGACGCAGATAATCATTGATTTCAGTCGTCGTTCCCACGGTCGAACGAGGGTTTTTACTAGTCGTTTTCTGGTCGATGGAAATAGCTGGGCTGAGACCATCAATGGCATCCACATCTGGTTTTTCCATGTTGCCCAAAAACTGGCGAGCATAGGCTGATAGACTCTCTACATAGCGACGTTGGCCCTCAGCATAGAGGGTATCAAAGGCCAGGCTGGATTTCCCAGACCCTGACAAACCAGTCACAACAACCAGCTTGTCTCGCGGAATCTCCACATCAATATTTTTTAAGTTATGGGCACGTGCCCCATGAATCACAATTTTATCTTGCATCTTTGTTCTTTCTAGTCCATTATTGCTTTCCATTATACCAAAAAATGTGAAATTCTATTACCCAAAAAGCTGTTTTTATAGTATAATAGTACGGTGCAAAAAATGAATCACTGAATAGTAGGAAAGGATAGGGGATATGAAACAAGTTTTTCTCTCAACAACAACGGAATTTAAAGAGATCGACACGCTTGAACCGGGTACTTGGATCAACCTCGTCAATCCTACACAAAATGAATCGTTGGAAATCGCTAACGCCTTCGACATTGACATTGCCGACCTTCGAGCACCGCTCGATGCGGAAGAAATGTCCCGTATTACCATCGAAGATGAGTACACTTTGATTATCGTGGACGTTCCCATCACAGAAGAAAGAAACAATCGTACCTACTACGTTACGATTCCACTGGGGATTATCATCACCGAGGAAACCATTATCACCACCTGCTTGGAACCCCTCCCCGTTCTCGATGTCTTTATCAACCGTAGACTGCGCAATTTCTACACTTTCATGCGTTCACGTTTTATCTTCCAGATTCTCTACCGCAACGCTGAACTTTACCTGACAGCCCTTCGTTCGATTGACCGTAAGAGTGACCAGATCGAAAGTCAACTTCACAAATCTACTCGAAACGAAGAACTGATCGAACTCATGGAATTGGAAAAGACCATCGTCTATTTCAAGGCCTCACTTAAGACAAATGAGCGCGTGATTAAGAAATTGACCAGTGCAACCAGCAATATCAAAAAATACTTAGAGGACGAAGACCTACTTGAGGATACCCTGATTGAAACTCAACAGGCTATTGAGATGGCAGATATCTATGGAAACGTCCTTCACTCTATGACAGAGACCTTTGCCTCTATCATTTCCAACAACCAGAACAACATCATGAAGACCCTGGCTCTCGTGACCATCGTCATGTCTGTCCCAACCATGATCTTCTCAGCCTACGGGATGAACTTTAAGGATAATGAAATCCCTTTGAACGGTGAACCACACGCCTTCTGGTTAATCGTCTTTATCGCCTTTGCTATGAGTGTTTCGCTCACTCTCTATCTCATCCATAAAAAATGGTTCTAAGAGGAATCCCTATGTCTCAGATTGATTTACAAAAATTAACTAAGAAAAACCAAGAGTTTATCCACATCGCTACCCAACAATTTATTAAAGATGGTAAAACAGACGCTGAAATCAAGGCTGTCTTTGAGGAAGTCATTCCTAAAATCCTTGAAGAGCAAGCCAAGGGGACGACTGCACGTTCCCTCTACGGGGCTCCAACCCACTGGGCTCATAGCTTCACTGTCAAGGAGCAATACGAAAAAGAGCATCCAAAAGAAAATGACGATCCAAAACTCATGATTATGGACTCAGCCCTTTTTATCACCAGTCTCTTTGCATTGGTTAGCGCTCTGACTACCTTCTTCTCTACAGATCAGGCTATTGGCTATGGCTTGATTACCCTCTTGTTGGTTGGACTTGTAGGAGGACTTGCCTTCTACTTGATGTACTACTTTGTCTACCAGTACTATGGACCAGACACAGATCGTAGCCAGCGCCCTCCTTTCTGGAAATCAATCCTCGTCATCCTCGCTGCTATGCTTCTTTGGTTGGTTGTCTTCTTTGCAACAAGCTTCCTACCAGCCAACCTCAATCCAGTCCTTGCTCCATTGCCTTTGGCTGTCCTAGGAGCAGCCCTTCTCGCCCTTCGCTTCTATCTCAAGAAACGTTTCAATATCCGAAGCGCAAGCGCAGGCCCATCACGTTATTAAGAGAAGTGAAAAGCTATGGCATATAGTCAATCTTTAGCTCAGCAGATTCGAAAAATTCTAGCACTCAAACTTCCTCCCCAAATTTTCGAAGAAGAGCTAGAAGAAAAGAAACTGTTTGGTGGCCTGGCCTTTATGATTCGTGGGAAAATGGTTCTTACAGTCAGTTCCAGAAAGGACGAGCTGGTTATGGTGAGAATTGGCAAAGAAATGGAAAAGCAAGTTCTACCCCGAACAGGAGCTCGTACTACATTGATGAGAGGGCGACCTTATCATGGCTATATAGACCTAGATATAGAAGGTCAAAAAGAACTTCCTTACTGGATTGATTTAGCTCTCTCCTATAATCAAGAGTTGACCAAGTAACTCATATCTAGTGAGATTAGAGATTAGAAAAACGAAAAGCAACTGCACAAGCGGTTGCTTTTTTCACTTGCTTTCTTGAGATTCAATAGCACTTCTGACTCTAATTCCTATAGTTTTCTCTCATCTTTTGTGATAGAATAGGCTCATACTCAATGAAAATCAAAGAGCAAACTAGGAAGCTAGCCGCAGGCTGTACTTGAGTACGGCAAGGCAAAGCTGACGTGGTTTGAATTTGATTTTCGAAGAGTATCAATCTATTTCTAGGAGGACGAGATATAGTTTCTACTATTGGTATCGTGAGTTTGTCTAGTGGTGTTATCGGAGAGGATTTTGTCAAACACGAAGTCGATTTGGGTATTCAACGTCTCAAGGATTTGGGACTCAATCCTGTCTTTCTGCCCCATTCGCTAAAAGGGTTAGACTTTATCAAGGACCATCCGGAGGCACGTGCAGAGGATTTGATGCAGGCCTTTTCTGATGATAGCATCGACATGATCCTATGCGCCATCGGTGGGGATGATACCTATCGCTTGCTACCCTACCTTTTTGAAAACGACCAGCTCCAAAAGGTTATCCAACAAAAGATTTTTCTTGGCTTCTCGGATACAACCATGAACCACCTTATGTTGCACAAACTAGGGATCAAGACTTTTTATGGGCAATCCTTTCTAGCAGACATTTGTGAATTGGACAAGGAGATGTTGCCCTATAGTCTCCACTACTTTAAAGAATTGATCGAGACGGGAAGAATCTCAGAAATCCGCCCTAGCGACCTTTGGTATGAGGAACGGACTGATTTTAGTCCCAAGGCTCTGGGAACAGCTCGTATCAGTCATGTAAATACAGGCTTTGATTTGTTGCAAGGAAATGCTCAGTTTGAGGGAGAAATTCTCGGTGGTTGCCTTGAGTCCCTCTATGATATCTTTGACAATTCTCGATACGCAGACAGCACGGACCTCTGCCAAGAGTACCGACTCTTCCCTGACTTATGTGACTGGGAAGGAAAGATTCTCTTGCTAGAAACAAGCGAAGAAAAGCCTGAACCTGATGATTTCAAAAAAATGTTGCGGACTTTAAAGGACACGGGGATATTTGGGGTTATCAGTGGACTCTTGGTCGGAAAGCCAATGGATGAAACCTTCTATGACGACTATAAGGAAGCACTATTGGATATCATTGATAACAATATCCCGATTGTCTATAATCTGAATGTCGGTCACGCAACTCCAAGAGCCATTGTGCCCTTTGGCGTTCACGCTTATGTGGATACACAGAAGCAAGTCATTCGCTTTGACTATAACAAAAAATAAACAATTTCTCCATTTTTGTGCTTTGGTATTGATTTTCGTTACAATTTGTGTCTGAATTTATTGCATTTTGCTTATTTCTATGATATCTTTTTAAAGGAGGTGTATATGACTAAACAAAAAATAAATCAAATTGTCGGTTCAATCGGGGCCTTTATCGGGATTATTGTATTTATCGCCTACATCCCACAAATTTTTGCCAATTTACAAGGCAACAAAGCTCAACCATTCCAGCCTTTATCCGCAGCAGTATCTTGTTTAATTTGGGTTATTTACGGGTGGACAAAAGAACCTAAGAAGGATTGGATACTAATTATTCCAAACTCAGCTGGCGTTGTCTTAGGTGGACTGACATTTCTTACTGCACTATAAAAGTTACTAGCATATAATCAAAAAGCTGAGAAACTCTTCTCAGCTTTTTCTATATTCTCAGATAATTAGACGCCTGCACTCACTAATTTCCGTTTTTCCACTCACAATCATTCTCATGATCATCTATCAGACCTGCTGCTTGTAGAAAAGCTAAAACTGCGACTGGACCTGTGAATTTGAAACCACGTTTTTTGAGATCTTGAGATAACTTTTCAGATAAGGCTGTTTTAGCAGGTGCTAGGTGATAGTCAGGAACATCATTTACAATCGTTTTCCCCTCAACAAAGGACCAGAGATAAGCGTCAAAAGAGCCGTAGGTTTTCTGGACTTGCAAAAATGCTTGGGCGTTGGCACGTGTCGCAAAGAGCTTGGAACGATTTCGGATGATGGCTGGATTCTCTAACAAGGCTTCCAACTCGCCATCTGTCATTTCCGCGACACGTTGAACTTGGTAGTTGTAAAAGACTTCTCGGAATCCTTGGCGTTTGTTTAGTACCGTTTCCCAAGATAGACCCGACTGGTAAGTTTCCAAACACAACAACTCAAAAAGAGCACGGTCATCATGAAGGGGTTGACCCCACTCTTCATCATGATAGGCCACATATAAAGGATTGTTCATTTTAACCCAACCACAGCGTTTTGTCATATTATTCTCCTATTTTACCAACATCTTAAGGGCCGATTTGATATAGTTCTCAGCTGTATCTGTCGTTCCTTCAAAGAATTTCTTGATTTTCTTGAGCTCAGTCGCCTTGTAACCCAGTGCCAACATGGCTTCCATGGCTTCTTCCAGTTCTTGGTTTTCAGCGCTGGTTTGCACTGCCACCTTGGCAGGAAGGTCATCGCTAGCCACAACTACCTTACCTTCCAAGTCTAGCACCATCTGCTGGGCTGTTTTCTTGCCAATTTTAGGGAACTTAGTCAAGTAGGTGATGTTCTTAGTTTCAATCGCCTGAACCAAGCCAGCATTGTCATCAGCTGCGATGATAGCAAGAGCTGATACCGGACCAATCCCTGATACCGAAATCAGACTAAGAAAGAGTTTCTTCTCATCTTCTGATCGAAAACCATAGAGCAGATGGGCGTCCTCACGGACAACTTGGTGCACATAAATTTGAGTTTCTTGATTGACCTGACCTGAGTAAGCATAGGGATTGGCTACATGCAAAATATAACCTATACCATTTGCCTCAAGGACGATATATTTAGCAGTGATTTTGGTAATGATTCCTTTAAGATATTCGTACATTATTTTCACTTTCTATAATTGATTTGCAATTCCGTGTAAATGCGCTGCTCTGATGATAAGAAGCAGCCCAAGTACTGCACACACAATAAAAACGAGCCAAACACCTACAGCACCTGTTGTAGCGCTGATAGAAATCATCGCCCCCGCTAAAATAGACGCTAAAGGCTGCGCCATATTAAGGAAACCTGAGTAGGTTCCGAGCTTATTCTCATTCATCATTTCCGCCCGCAAAACTTGGCTTGGCGGCATGCAGATGAGTTCCCCCATAGTATAGAGAATGGCTAGCAAAAACAGAGCCCAGAAACTCCTGAAGACAATGGTGAAAAGCATACCCAAGTCGAAGATAATACTTCCCAATAAAAACTGCGGTATGATCTTCATTTCCTTGGTCAAACGATTGGCAGTCGTTATGAAGCAAACAATAATCAGGGTATTGATAAAAACCATGATACTGAGCATCTTAGCTCCTGAAATATGAATACCGAAAACACTACTCGCGATGAATGACTCTTTCAAATGAACGGGTATATAATTGTCAATTTGCAACCAGATAACACCATTAAATACAGTCCCTAACGTATAAAGTAGGAAAATTTTGTCCTGAAAAACAGAAGCATAATTTTTCACAGTTGCCAAAGGACTGCTACCATGCTCAAAGACCAGATTAGCTGGCTTGCTTTCTGAAAAATATTTCCAAGCGAGGAAAAAATTCAAGAAGCTAATCACCGTCAAAACCAGAAGCAACTCAAAAAAATGGTGGTCGTAAAAGAAACCTGCAAGCCCTGCTCCTAACATAACGGATACATTGACAAACCAATAACTAATCGTATAAACGAAACGGCGATTTTGCTCGTCGGTCAAATCAATAATCATCGCATCAATAGCCGGCCAAGAGAAAGTTCCTGCGGTCTCTGCCAGCAACATTCCGACAAAAGTCAAAAAGGGAAAAATATGATTAGGCATATTTGCCAGCAGCACAAGAAAGTAGCCACTCGCAAGACCAAAGTTTCCCCAGTCAATGACTTTCTTACGTCCCCAAAGATCCGCCAAATGTCCACCATACAGCCCAGCTAAAAAACCAATGAGTTTGGTTGTGATCATCAATAACCCCGCCCAAAAGGCTCCAAAATATTGAACATAGTACATGGCCATAAAAGGAGTAATGGCACTCTCTAAAATCCGTGCTACAAAGCTCATCCATTCCCGCATTTGAATTTGCTTGGGGAGGGCAAAAAATTCTTTCATCTTTCATTCCTTTTTCATAATTTCTTCGCTTTTTCTTACCTAGTATATCATATTTTTTTGCTGAAAACTGCAAACACAAGTGCAACCTCTGGTTGACAAATAGTACAGGAGATTGTATTCTCATTATAAGTAAAAATTGTTAGGATAGAGGTAGAAAAAGGAGGATAGAATGATGAAACTCGCAGAAAAACTATTTGAACTCCGAAAGGAAAAAGGTTGGTCCCAAGAAAAGCTAGCAGAACAAATCAATGTTTCTCGGCAAAGCATCTCCAAATGGGAGTCTGGACAAGTCCTTCCTGAAATTGAAAAAATCATTGAAATAAGCAAGATTTTCCAAGTGACAACTGACTATCTACTACTGGATAAAATCTCTGAAAAAGCTTCCACAGAAATGATCTTGGAGGAAGACAAGGACAAATACTATAAAGAGGTTAAATCCTATGGTCTCTGGCAAGTGATTTATATTTTCGTCTTGGCTTTGGCTATCTATCTCTTTTTAGCTGGTTCTAGTTTCCCGGCCGAATTCACCGTCTGGATTTGGCTGACCTTCGTTCTCTTAATCGCTTCAGCGATTGCTATCAACAAAGCTCTCAAAACCAAACAGCGTTATCTTGATAAGGTGATTGGTCTTGAGAATCCTTTGAACCAAGACGACTCTACAAAACCTTGAGTCAATTGAATCATATTTCTCATTACTTTTATAGGACTGGTCTTGTCAAGCAAGTGTAAACCTCATGTCAAGTTGCCCAAGTCCAATCAAAGTTCCCACCTTAGAAAAACTAAAAAGCCTTGTTCAAAGGGAACAAAGGCTTTTTGTGTTCTTAATATTTCCCCAACTCTCGGAGGCTGGTGTGATTTTCCTGAATACGTCGGAACATCTTTTCCATATCTGACTTGGTGAAATGCACCAAAACAGGACGTCCATGAGGACAGTTATATGGGTTGTCGCATTGAGAGAGTTGGTAGAGGAGTTGTCTAGCCGAGTGGTCATCGATACGATGGTTGGCCTTGATAGACCGCTTGCAGGACATCATAATGGCCAACTCTGCTCGGTATTTCTTAATCGAAACTTCTTTAGTCAAGAGGAGCATGTCGCACATTTCATAGATACCAGATTCGATTTCCTCTTCGGTCATCCAGATGGGATGTTCACGCAGGATGAATTGATTTTCTCCATACTCTGCTAGAAAGACGCCCACTTCCTCCAAAAGATGCATTCTTTCTTTAAGACGAAGGGCATCATCCGCTGGGAATTCAAAGATGTAGGGCACTAGGAGTTGTTGCTGACTCTGGTCAACATTGCCGATGCTTTCTCGATATTCCTCATATTTGACCCGTTCCTGAGCGGCGTGCTGGTCTATGATGTAGAGCCCATCTCGCCCCTGGGCAAAGAGATAGGTCCCGTGCATCTGTCCGAAAAACTCCAACTCTGGGAAGCTGGATGATTCTTCTCTCTCCAGCTTGTCATAAGCCTTATCAAGACTGGCTAAGTCTAACTCTGGATGGTCTAATTGGTCATAGTTAGCAGGCTTTCTCTCTGCAAAATGCAGTTTTACTGGCTTAGTCAATTGGTCCAAAGTTTCTTTAGCAAACAGGGTTAGGTCCCTACCCTCCTCAGTTAATTCAACCTGGTGGTCAGCCACCTCAGCTTGACTAGGTTTTGAGAGTTCTGTTTTTTCATAGTAAAGCGTATTTTCTTTGAGTGGGAGAATAGTTTGCTCTACTTTTTGACGATTGCGCACGGTCGACTTGGCAAGATTTTCTAAAGCATCAGGAATCAAGGCTTGTTCCTTGAGACTATTTGAAATAGCTTCTGAAAGCAGCGCCATCAGTTCTCTTTCCTTAGAAATCCGCACCTCTTGCTTGGTTGGATGCACATTGACATCAGCTAGATAGGGGTCGATATGGATGTGAATGACAGCCAGTGGAAAACGGCCCACCATAAGCTTGCTTCCGTAACCGTCAAGAATTGCACGATTGAGCAAGAAGTTCTTGATATAACGACCATTGATGAAGAGGCTGATATAGTTGCGATTAGCCCGAGTCAACTCAGGCAGAGACACAAAACCTGTAATTTCGAAATCTAAGTCAGAGTTCTCAATTTCAATCATCTTCTTGGCACTCGCCAAACCGTAAATCCCTGCGATGGCTTGGCGTAGTTGACCAGTCCCTGCTGTCCGCGTCATTTCCTTGCCATCACTGATTAAACTAAAAGAAATCTCGGGATGAGCCAATCCCAGACGGTTGACAATATCAATGATATGAGACAGCTCAGCTTGCTGGCTCTTCATATACTTGAGGCGGGCAGGTGTGTTGAAAAAGAGGTCCTCCGCACAAACCTTGGTCCCCACAGGACTAGTCGCTGGAATGACTTCCTCAACTTCACCCCCACGCGCAACGAGCTTGGTCCCATGACTCGCACCATCCACCGCTGTCAACAGAGTCAGCACACTGACAGAAGCGATAGAAGGCAGGGCTTCACCACGAAAACCGAGTGTCCGAATCCGAAAGAGGTCTGCTTGATTTTTTATCTTACTGGTCGCATGTCGACGCAGGGCCAACTCCACCTCATCGTGGGCAATTCCATGACCATTATCAGTGATTTGAATTTTTTTAAGACCAGCTTCCTCAATCTCAATGATAATCTGGCTAGAACCCGCGTCAATGGCATTTTCTACCAACTCTTTGACCACACTGGCAGGACGTTCAATGACCTCTCCTGCCGCGATCTGGTTTGCCAGCACCTCTGGCAATTCAATAATATGAGACATCTTTCAGCCCCTTTCTGTATCTATTTTCCTAGAAATTGATTAGTGCTATTATACCATATTTCAGATATTATCAGAAAAAGCAAATACCACATAGACTCCAAATCTCTCCACATAGACAAAAGCTCTTGCCATGGGTCGTAAAATAGTGTTTAATAAAGGTGTACAAGAAGTGATCACAACCTTGTATAACTGAAAAGGAGGGAAATTTATGAAAGTAGAACTACAGATTAAGGAGACGTACGAGGAGGAAAAGCTGATTATCCAAGCACCTCAGCCGACCGAAAAAGTCCAGAAAGTCATCGAGTTCGCAGAAAATCTTGACCAAAAAGAAACAATCAAAGGAAAGATTGATGATCAGGTCTATCTAGTTAAGATTGGTAAGATACAACGCTTCTATATCGAGAATCGCAAGGTTCTAGCAGAAACTGCATCTCAGACCTATACCATTGATTTGCGTCTCTATCAAGTTCTTGACATTCTGCCGACCACTTTTATCCAAATTTCCCAATCAGAAATCGTTAATATTGACGCTATCTCTCATCTCAAACTAACCCCCAACGGCCTGGTCGAAATCTTTCTCAAAAACGAAAGCTTCACCTACTCTTCACGCCGTTACCTAAAAACCATCAAGGAGAAATTAGAACTATGAAAAAACAAATCTTTCACGATGCAGCCGCTGGTGTACTTATCGGCCTCATCCTCTCTATCCTCTTTTCACTCATGTATGCACCAAATACCTATACCCCACTAAGCCCCGAGTCTCTTATCGGCCAAGCGATGGCGCAACATCAGGTTCACGGTGCCTTGGTCTTGCTCTACTGTATGATCATCTGGTCAGCTATCGGCGTTCTCTTTAGCTTTGGCGGTCGCTTATTCAGCCGTGACTGGAGCTTGCTCCGTGCGACGCTTTCCCATTTCTTCCTCATGCTGGCTGGCTTTGTCCCACTGGCAACTCTGGCTGGTTGGTTCCCCTTCCACTGGACCTTCTATCTCCAGCTCATTCCAGAGTTTGCGATTGTCTACCTCATCATCTGGGCTATTCTCTATAAAAGAGAAGCTAAAAAAGTAGACCACATCAATCAACTCTTGGCCCATAAAAAGTAATAGAGAAAAATCCCACTCACAAATGCATGAGTGGGACTCTTTTTATAATTTTTGTTTGAGCTCGGCCAAGACATTCATAGCCTGCATCGGTGTCATATTGTAAACATCCAGTTTAGCTAATTCTGCTAGGATAGGATGCTCTGCAGGCGCGTCAAAGAGTGACATCTGTTCAGTAACAGCACTTGTTTGTCTCATCGGCGCAGGACTTTCCGTCCCTTGATTCTCTAGCTGGGTCAAAATCTTATCCGCCCTTGCTAAAAGTTCTGCTGGTAAGCCAGCAATCTTAGCAACGTGGATACCGTAGGATTTGTCAGCTGGTCCTGGTTCGATCTTGTGAAGGAAGGTGACCTGCCCATTCTGCTCCAAGGTTGCCACGTGGACATTGACCAAGTGTTCCAAACTGGACTCCAGACTGGTCAACTCATGGTAGTGGGTCGCAAAGAGGGTTTTGGCTCCGATATGTTCATGAATGTATTCGATGATGGACTGGGCAAGAGCCATCCCGTCATAAGTTGCAGTTCCGCGTCCTAATTCATCAAAGAGAATCAAGGAGTCCTTGGTCGCATGCGAAATGGCATTGTTGGCCTCCATCATCTCTACCATGAAGGTTGATTGACCTGAAACCAAGTCATCTGCTGCTCCGATACGGGTAAAGATAGCATCGAAGATAGGCAAATGGGCGCTTTCTGCCGGCACATAAGAACCCAGCTGGGCCATAACCGCCATCATGGCTAGTTGGCGCATGTAGGTAGACTTCCCACTCATGTTGGGCCCTGTAATCAATTGAATGCTGGTATCTTCTGCCATCTGAATCGTATTAGGAATATAGGTCTGAGCTCCCATGACCTTTTCGACGACAGCATGGCGACCTTTCTGGATAGCGATTTGTGAGTCGTCTCCAAACTCAGGTCGGATCAAATGCTGGGTTTCAGCCACAACCGACAGACTTTGCAAGACATCAACGGTCGCAATTCCTTGGGCTAGAGCCTGCAAACGCTGGATGTACTTGCTGACTTCCTCACGGATGCGCATAAAGATTTCGTACTCTAGATTAGCTGACTTCTCACGCGCCTCCAACATATCCCCCTCGATACGGGCTAATTCCTCAGTACCAAAGCGTTCCGAGTTTTTCAGTGTTGCCTTGCGGAAAAAGTGGGCTGGCACATTTCCCAGCTGCGAATTAGTCACATGGAAATAGTAGCCATCTTTTTTATTGTAGTCAATCTTGAGCGTGCTGATGCCAGAGTTTTCTCTCTCCTTAGCCTCAATCTCAGCAATCCAGCTAGTCCCTTCTCTGAGCACACGACGGTACTTGTCTAATGTCTCATCAAATCCCGTACGGATAATGCCACCTTCCGTAATCACGTGAGGAGCTTCAGGAGCAATGGCAGCACTAATCAAGCTCTCCAACTCAGGGATGGCATCTAACTGTTCGATAAGATAGGTTAGGGCAGGTTGCTCCATGCCTTCTAAAATCGCACGAATCCGTGGTACACTGGATAAGGTGGTCGCCAATTGCAAGAGATCCTTGGGATTGGTCTTGCCAAAAGAAACCCGACTAGCCAAACGTTCGATGTCATAAACACCCTTGAGACTGTCTGTCAAATCGCTACGCTCAAAGAAGTGGTCAAGAAAGACCTGCACCACCTCTTGACGTTGGATGATTCGCTCCTTATCAATCAATGGACGGTGAATCCAAGAACGCAAGAGACGCATACCCATAGCTGTTTTGGTTTCATCCAAAAGCCAGAAAAGACTGCCTTGCTTCTTGCCTGATCGGGCATTCTCAACCAAATCCAGACTAACCTTGGTCGCATAGTCCATCTGCAAGAAATCTTTAATTTCATAGCGGATAACTGGTTTGAGGTGGTTCAATTCTCGCATCTGGGTACGGTGAACATACTGGAGGAGCTTACTAGCTGCCGCTTGCTCCACAGCTGCCAGTCGTGGATCCAGTAAATGAATATCCTCAAAGCCTTCCTTCTCATAAGAAAGCACCAGATTCATCTGACGGCTGAGGATTTGTTCTTCTTCCTCAGACAAGTCATAACCCAGCACCACTTCTCGAGCCTTGAGATTGCGAATTTCCCCACAAACCAACGTGAAATCCAATAGCCCCGTCACATAGAAATCACCTGTCACCAGATCCATATAAGCCAGACCAAATTGATTGCCATCACGATCTAAGGCAACCAAGAAATTATTCTGACTATCCGGCTTACTGCTATCAACGACCGTTCCAGGTGTGATGACCTGAACCACCTCTCGCTTGACAACTCCGACCGCTTGTTTGGGATCCTCCATCTGTTCTGCAATGGCAACTTTATAGCCCTGCTCAATCAGAACATCGATATACTGCTGGGCAGAATGATAGGGGACACCCGCCATGGGTATCGGATTTTCTGCATTTTTATTCCGACTTGTTAAGGAAATTTCTAAAATCTGTGCTGCATTGATTGCATCTTCATAGAACAACTCGTAAAAATCACCCATTCGAAAAAGCAAAAAAGCATCTGGGTATTGTTTTTTAATATCCACATACTGTTGCATGCCGGGTGATAGCTTTTCTGTTGCCATTTTCCGTCTCTCCTTGCTAAAAATAAGTCTTGAGAGCAACTCCCAAGACCTTATTTATCTTTCATCAAATCTAGCAAACGATCTTCCATCAGCTTGGCAACGTGCTGGTCTCGACAAATAACCAATAAGGTATTAGCACCAGCAACCGTTCCTAAAATCCATTCATCCTTGTTTGCATCTACAATGTTTGCTAAGACTGCAGCTTCCCCAAGTTTGGTATGAAGTACCAAGGTGAACTCTGCTCTTGCAACACCTTCTAAATGATGAGACAAAAACTCAACTAAATCAATCTTATCTGTCTCATTTGCTAGTACATAATACACCATATCATTTTTCTTAACCTTGGTCAAGCCGATTTCACGCAAATCACGTGACAAAGTCGTTTGTGTCACATAAACATTACGAGCTTCTAAACGATCTTGAATCTCTTTTTGTGTCCCAAGTTTTTCTTCGGTGATCATCTTTTTAATCAATTGATGCCGTTCTCTTTTTCTCATATTATCCTCTTAAGTGAATATTTATAACAAGTTTTACATTTATTTTATAACTACATTATACCAAAAAAAATAGATAATTCAAAAAAATTCTTTTCTTTCTCAAAAAATGTAGTAAATTGTGTTAAAATAGTAAAAAAGCCCAAAAGGAGCCCTTATGAATACAAAAGAATTGATTGCTAGCGAGTTGGCTAGCGTCATTGATAGCCTGGACCAAGAGGCTATTTTAAATTTACTGGAAACACCTAAAAACTCAGAAATGGGAGACATCGCCTTCCCTGCCTTTTCTCTAGCAAAGGTCGAGCGTAAAGCTCCGCAAATGATTGCAGCAGATATTGCTGAAAAAATCAATAGTCAAGCCTTTGAAAAGGTTGTCGCTACTGGACCTTACGTTAACTTTTTCCTTGATAAATCTGCTATTTCGGCTCAGGTATTACAGGATGTTATCACTGAAAAAGATCACTATGCTGACCAAACCATTGGCAAGCAAGAAAATGTCGTTATCGATATGTCTAGTCCCAATATCGCTAAACCATTTTCTATCGGTCACCTGCGTTCAACAGTTATCGGAGATAGCTTGTCACATATTTTCCAAAAAATCGGTTATCAAACAGTCAAGGTCAACCATTTGGGAGACTGGGGCAAACAGTTTGGGATGCTGATTGTCGCCTACAAAAAATGGGGAAATGAGGAAGCCGTTAAAGCACATCCAATCGATGAACTTCTTAAACTCTACGTTCGCATCAATGCTGAAGCTGAAAAAGACCCTAGCTTGGATGAAGAAGCACGCGAATGGTTCCGCAAACTGGAAAATGGAGATGAGGAAGCCCTCGCTCTCTGGCAATGGTTCCGTGATGAAAGTTTAGTGGAATTCAACCGCCTTTACAATGAATTGCAAGTCAAATTTGACAGCTACAACGGAGAAGCCTTCTACAACGATAAGATGGATGCTGTTGTAGATATTCTCGCTGAAAAAGGACTTCTTGTTGAGTCAGAGGGAGCCCAAGTTGTCAATCTTGAGAAATATGGAATTGAACACCCAGCCCTTATCAAAAAATCTGATGGTGCAACTCTCTATATCACACGTGACTTGGCTGCAGCCCTCTACCGTAAAAACGAATACCAATTTGCAAAATCCATCTATGTTGTTGGTCAAGAGC
>CAUQPD010000030.1:0-19003 GCA_963519935.1 uncultured Streptococcus sp. | reverse complement strand
CTAAATAAGATGTGCAACGATGTTGCAAGTATGGATTGGTTGGCCACAAGGACCGCGTCACTCAGAGAGTGACTCAGACTAGTTTAAGTCTGTAAATGAGTATGGAAGTAACTCCCCGACCGTCATCTCGACCGTCGATTTATCTTTAGCGACTAAAGTCACTTTTAGATCTTGTTCAAAAAATTCAACCATGACCTGGCGGCAAGCACCACATGGCGAGATGGGTTTTTCAGTTTGTCCGTAGACAATCAATTCTGAAAACTCCCGTTGCCCCTCCGAAACTGCTTTAAAAATAGCAGTACGTTCTCCACAATTAGTCAAGGGATAGCTAGCATTCTCGATGTTCACACCCGTATAAATACTACCATCCTTGGCAACTAAAACAGCTCCGATAGGAAAGTGAGAATAGGGGACATAGGCTTGTTTGCTGGTTTCAATTGCTAGTTCAATCAACTCAGTAGTCGCCATCTGCTAATTCTCCTTTTAAGATTGTTACACCAGCAGATGTTCCGATACGGGTAGCGCCTGCTTCCACAAAAGCGACAGCATCTGCATATGAACGAGCTCCACCAGCCGCCTTAACTCCCATATCTGGCCCGACTGTTTCACGCATCAACTGAACATCCTCAATAGTGGCACCACCTGTTGAAAATCCAGTTGATGTTTTGACAAAGTCAGCGCCTGCTTTCTGGGATAATTGGCAGGCCACAACCTTTTCATCGTCTGTCAACAAGCAAGCTTCAATAATGACCTTAACCAACTTGTCACCACTTGCTTCTACGACAGCACGGATGTCCGATTCAACCAAATTCAGATTTCCTGATTTGAGAGCACCGACATTGATAACCATATCAATCTCATCCGCACCGTTTTGAACAGCTTCTTTTGTTTCAAAAGCTTTCACAGCTGAAGTTGTTGCTCCCAAAGGAAAACCTACTACTGTACAAACTTTTACATCTGAGCCTTCAAGCCCTGTTTTCGCATGTTTCACCCATGTGGGATTAACACAAACGCTGGCAAAGTCATACTCACGCGCTTCAGATAGCAAACGATCAATTTGTTCTTGACTTGCATCTTGCTTTAAAAGCGTATGATCAATATATTTATTTAACTTCATATTCGGATTCTCCCTGGTTTTATGAGATAATTTCTATAATTTCTCGTAAACTTTGCACTCCATCATTTATTTTAACATATTTTTGAAATTCTGTAACTAGTTCAGAAGAAATTTTTCCATTTGTATAAACTTTTGCAACAATTTCCCCTTTTTGAACGGAGTCTCCAACCTTCTTCTCAAAAACAATCCCTGTTTCATAGTCCAAGTCATCAGACTTGACTGCACGACCAGCTCCTAGTCTCATGGCATAGAGGCCAAATTCCATTGCAGGAAGAGCTGAAATAACACCCGTATCTTGAGCTGGAATTTCCACCACATGGGCAACTTTGACGGGGCGATAGAGATCTTCTAAATCACCGCCTTGTGCTGCTACCATTTCTTCAAACTTAGCCAGTGCTTGGCCATTTTCCAGGTGTTGACGGATTTCCTTGATCGTTTTCTCAACATCAGCCAAGCCAAGCATAATCTGAGCTAGCTCGCAGATAAAGTGACTAATATCTTCTCGGCCTTTTCCTTGGAGAATCTCGATTGCCTCAAGGATTTCAAGACGATTGCCAATGGCTCTTCCCAAGGGCTGACTCATATCGGTAATGACTGCTACTGTTTTTCGACCAACAGCCTTACCAAGATCCACCATGGTTTGAGCCAATTCGCGCGCCTCACCAACCGTCTTCATGAAGGCACCCTCACCGACCGTTACGTCTAGCAAAATGGCATCCGCACCTGCAGCAATTTTCTTGCTCATAACAGAACTAGCAATCAAAGGAATCGTGTCGACAGTTGCTGTCACATCACGGAGGGCATAGAGAAGTTTGTCTGCTTTAACCAGCTGATCGGACTGCCCAATGACAGATACACCAATATCCTGTACCTGACGAATGAAATTTTCTTGACTTCGCTCAACTTGATAGCCCTTAATGGACTCCAATTTATCAATTGTCCCACCAGTATGACCGAGGCCACGACCACTCATTTTAGCAACGGGCACACCGAAACTCGCAACAAGGGGAGCCAGAATCAAGGTCACCTTATCACCTACACCACCAGTCGAATGCTTGTCAACTTTAACCCCATCAATAGCTGACAAATCAAACTCCTGACCAGTCTTAACCATATTCATCGTCAGATCAGAAATCTCACGTGTGGTCATTCCTTTAAAATAAACAGCCATAGCAAAAGCAGACATTTGATAGTCTGGAACAGTTCCAGCCACATAGCCTTCTACCAACCATTTTATTTCAGCCGCAGTCAGTTCTTGACCATCTCGTTTCTTTTGGATTAAATCAACTGCTCTCATTCTTTCACACTTCTAAGGATATAATATCCCTTATCTTTCTTTACGATTTCACAATTTCCAAAAACGTCTTCCATCTTATTTCTAGCACTTGGAGCTCCTTGTTTTTTCTGAATGACGATGGTTAAATCTCCTCCGTCTTTCAAGAAATCTCTGCTCTTTTCGATAATCTCATGAACAACCTGTTTGCCCGCTCGAATCGGCGGATTGGAAATAACATGGTCAAATTTCCCTTCAACTTGTTCATAGATATTGGATTGGAAAATTGCTACTTCTACTTTATTTCGTTCAGCATTTTGTCGCGCTAGGTTCAAGGCACGATTATTGATATCAACCATGGTTGCCTGAACTCCATAAGCCTTGACCAATGACAAGCCCAATGGCCCATAACCACAACCCACATCAAGGACCGTCTCTCCTTCATTTACCTCTAGGCACTTGAGCAAAAGCTGACTCCCAAAGTCAACCATTTTCTTGCTAAAAACACCCGCATCCGTCAAAAAGGTCATGTTTTCTCCCAACAACTCCACTCTCAACTCATGAATGTCGTGAGCAGCGTCAGGATTTTCTGCATAATACATTTTACTCATAAAACTATTTTACCATAATTTGGCTTGAATTGTAAATCGTTTACAAAGTGATGATCAAATGAAAAAGACTGAAGAAAGCTAGTAAGTAAAACCTTTTCTTCAATCTCTTTCAATGATTAGAAATACATTACAATCTATCGGGAACTACAAATTATCATAGTCAGTAAAAAACAGATCGTCTGCAATCAGGCGCATTTTTATCACTATTTCTTAACCTTAAGATACTTTATTATCAACAAGTTTCCCAATATGATGTTTAGATAAAAACCCAACTGATAAGTTTGTGTCAAGATTTCCAAACTTGTCCAAAGTCGTATCAAATCTTCTAGTGACATACGGAATAGATATCCTTCTGTAGCAATCCACAAAATCAAAAATAGATAACTACCAGCAGCAAGCCATTTCGTCCACTGCTTTTTTACTAGCCAGGCAATCAAGAGCGAACAGATAAAGACAGCTGTTACAAGGAGATGATCCATTAAGAAGGTAAAACCGTAATAGGTTTCTACAAAGCGTCTACCATTATCCGCATTCGCTCCCCTTATAAAAGGTAAGGCAAAACTTAAAATAAAACAGAGTTCCAATATATAACTTTTTAAGATTTTCATGACACACCTCCTATAAGTTGCGAACTAAGAAACCCACTTTTAATAATTGATAACTCTTCAGAAACAATTCCCTATCTAATCATTAAACTATTCAACCTCCATCTCTATTATACGATATTGACTTACTACCATCAAGAAACCGCTTTATTTTTTTAGCTTTTTATGGTATGATAGACAAAATATCTAGGGGAAAACAATGACCAACGAATTTTTACATTTTGAAAAAATCAGTCGCCAGACTTGGCAATCTTTACATCGAAAGACAACACCTCCTTTGACAGAAGAGGAACTAGAATCCATCAAGAGTTTCAATGACCAGATTAGTCTGCAAGATGTGACAGATATTTATTTACCTTTAGCTCATCTCATCCAAATTTACAAACGAACCAAAGAGGATTTAGCCTTTTCTAAGGGGATTTTTCTCCAAAGAGAGAGTAAATCTCAACCCTTCATTATTGGAGTTTCAGGAAGTGTAGCTGTAGGAAAATCAACAACTAGCCGACTTCTGCAAATCCTTCTCTCTCGTACAGTTATTGATGCTACTGTAGAATTGGTGACAACTGACGGCTTTCTCTATCCCAATAAAACCTTGATGGACCAAGATATATTAAATCGCAAAGGTTTTCCTGAAAGTTATGATATGGAAGCTTTACTGGATTTTCTTGATCGCCTAAAGAATGGACAAGATGTCGATATTCCTGTCTATTCTCATGAAGTGTATGACATCGTTCCTGGAGAGAAACAACGTGTCAAAGCTGCTGACTTTGTTATTGTCGAAGGCATCAATGTCTTTCAAAACCCTCAAAATGAGCGCCTTTACATCACTGATTTCTTTGATTTCTCCATCTATGTGGATGCTGCTGTCGAGGACATTGAAAGTTGGTATCTGGATCGTTTCTTGAAACTGCTCAGCTTTGCCCAAAATGACCCCAACAGCTACTACCACCGTTTTACGCAAATGCCGATTGGAGAAGTTGAAGCTTTTGCACACCAGGTTTGGACCAGCATTAATCTCACAAATCTACAAAACTATATCGAACCAACAAGGAATCGCGCCGAGGTCATTCTCCACAAGACTAAAAACCATGAAATCGATGAAATTTACCTAAAAAAATAATTTCCCCTTGTCAAAACCTAAGTTTTCATATATAATGGTATAGTTAGTAAATATGGAGGTAAGAACATTGGCAAACATTAAATCAGCTATCAAACGCGCTGAATTGAACGTTAAACAAAACGAAAAAAACTCAGCTCAAAAATCAGCTATGCGTACTGCTATCAAAGCTTTCGAAGCAAACCCATCTGAAGAACTTTTCCGTGCTGCTAGCTCAGCTATCGATAAAGCAGAAACTAAAGGTTTGATTCACAAAAACAAAGCAAGCCGTGATAAAGCTCGTCTTTCAGCTAAACTTGCTAAATAAGAAACAGTCCATAGAGGCTGTTTTTTTGTCCCCAAATAGGAAAAGGTAGAAAATGAAAATCGCAATTATCGGATATTCTGGTGCTGGTAAGTCAACTCTAGCCGAAAAGTTATCTAACTACTACTCCATCCCAAAACTTCACATGGACACACTCCAATTTCAACCTGGTTGGCAAGACAGTGACCGCGAATGGATGTTGACCGAGATGAAAAAGTTTCTCACAAAGCATGAAGCTTGGGTCATCGACGGCAACTACTCTTGGTGTTGCTATGAAGAAAGAATGCAGGAAGCTGACCAAATCATCTTTCTCAACTTTTCCCCATGGACTTGTCTCTTTCGAGCCTTTAAACGGTATCTCACATACCGAGGTAAAGTCAGAGAAAGTATGGCAGCAGGCTGTCCTGAACGCTTTGACTGGGATTTTATCCGATGGATTCTCTGGGATGGGCGGACAAAACATGCCAAAGAACGCTATCAGCAGGTTCAAGAAACCTACCCAGAGAAAGTAATCGTCCTCCGATCGCAAAAGGAGATAGACCACTTCTTAGATAATCTCGTACATAACAAGAAAAACCAACGTGCCTAACGTTGGTTTTTTGCTTTTACCCAATCACACTTCCATTTGGTACAGCTGGATCCACTGTGAGAAGGGTTAATTTGCCATCATGTTCAGCTGAGAGAATCATCCCTTGACTGACATATTTTTTCATCATCTTACGTGGTTTGAGGTTGGCAACGATTTGGACTTTCTTGCCGACCAATTCTTGTTCGTTTGGATAGTATTTAGCTATTCCTGAGAGGATTTGACGGTCTTCATCATCACCAGCATCTAGGCGGAATTGAAGTAACTTGTCAGAACCTTCCACTTTAGAAACTTCTTTGACTTCTGCGACACGGATTTCAACCTTGTCGAAGTCTTCAAACTTGATTTCTTCCTTGTTTAGTTTGAGTTCGTCTGGATTCCATTCTTTTTCGACGGCTGGTTTATTGCCTTCCATTTGTTCCTTGATATAGGCAATCTCTTCTTCCATGTCCAGACGTGGGAAGATTGGTGTTCCTTTGGCAACAACAGTCACACCTGCAGGGAAATCTGCCAAGCTCAAGTTTTCTAGGCTAGAAACTTCTGCTAGACCAAGTTGTGCCAATACAGCGCGACTAGTTTCCATCATAAATGGCTCAATCATGTGAGCTACGACGCGAAGACTAGCTGCCAAGTGACTCATAACACTTGCCAATTGGTCACGAAGGGCTTCATCCTTAGCCAAGACCCATGGAGCTGTCTCATCGATGTATTTGTTAGTACGTGAGATAAGTGTCCAGACTGCTTCTAAAGCACGTGGGTAATCAACTGCTTCCATGTGTGTATGGTAGTCTGTGATTGATTGTTCTGCAACCTCAGCAAGAACATTGTCAAACTCTGTCACACCTTCTACGTAGGCAGGGATTTGCCCATCAAAGTACTTGTTAATCATGGAAACTGTACGGTTGAGGAGGTTTCCAAGGTCATTGGCTAGTTCATAGTTGATACGGCCGACGTAGTCCTCAGGAGTAAAGGTTCCGTCTGAACCGACTGGAAGGCTACGCATGAGGTAGTAACGAAGTGGATCCAGTCCATAGCGCTCTACTAACATTTCAGGGTAAACGACATTCCCTTTAGACTTAGACATCTTGCCGTCTTTCATGACAAACCAACCATGGGCAATCAAGCGATCAGGCAATTTCATATCCAACATCATGAGAAGGATTGGCCAGTAGATGGAGTGGAAACGGAGAATATCTTTTCCGACCATGTGGAAGACCGTTCCATTCCAGAATTTATCATAGTTAGCATGATCCTCTTGACCGTAACCAAGAGCAGTCGCATAGTTAAGAAGGGCATCGATCCAAACATAAACAACGTGTTTGGGATTTGATGGGACTGGAACACCCCAGGTAAAGGTTGTACGAGAAACCGCTAAGTCTTCCAAACCTGGCTCGATGAAATTACGCAACATTTCATTAAGACGACCATCTGGAGTGATGAAATCAGGGTGCGATTTGAAAAATTCTACCAAACGATCTTGGTATTTGCTGAGGCGAAGGAAATAAGACTCTTCTGAAACCCACTCCACTTCGTGACCTGATGGAGCGATACCGCCAGTTACATTTCCAGCTTCATCACGGAAAACTTCCGCAAGCTGGCTTTCTGTAAAGAATTCCTCATCTGAAACTGAATACCAACCAGAGTATTCACCCAAGTAGATATCATCTTGAGCAAGCAAGCGTTCAAAGACTTGCGCCACTACTTTTTCATGGTAGTCATCAGTTGTACGGATGAATTTATCGTATGAGATATCGAGTAATTTCCAGAGTTCTTTGACGCCAACCGCCATCCCATCAACATAAGCTTGAGGTGTGATGCCAGCTTCTTCCGCTTTTTGCTGGATTTTCTGACCATGTTCGTCAAGACCTGTCAGATAAAAGACATCGTAGCCCATGAGGCGTTTGTAGCGAGCTAGGATATCACAAGCGATGGTTGTGTAGGCAGAACCGATATGAAGTTTACCAGATGGATAGTAAATCGGTGTTGTAATATAAAAATTCTTTTCAGACATAATTTTTCCTTTCCAGGCAAATGAAACCTGTTTTTTTAACACTTCATTATATCATATTTTTAGTGATTTTCGATAGGAAAATCCATACAAAAACAAGACAGACAAATATCCATCTTGTTTTTCCTCATGTTTATATTACTCATAACGAAGGGATTCGATTGGATCAAGCTTAGACGCTTTATTGGCTGGCAAGACTCCGAAAATCATCCCAACGCTGGCTGACACAGCCAAGCTAAAGAGAGCAATTGGGAGGGAAACCCCAACTTCGATACCTGCAATCATGTTTTGAAGCAGTACTCCAGCTAACATAGTCATTCCAGCAGCAATCCCAAGACCGATGACACCACCTAGCAAGGTCAAGATCATAGACTCAATCAAAAACTGTACTAAGATATTAGCCCGAGTAGCTCCGAGAGCTTTCCGCAGACCAATCTCCCGCGTGCGTTCTGTCACCGAAACCAGCATGATATTCATAACACCAGTTCCCCCGACAAAGAGAGAGATTCCTGCGATGGCACTGATAATGGTGGTCATAAAACCAAATAGTTGTTGTACCTCTTGGAAGGCGGCAGTTGCATCCGCAACTTGGTACTCTCCTTGTTGAAGACCTGCAATCTCAGTCAGTTTTCGAGCCAACTCCGGACCCAAGGTCTGCGTTAGACTAGTATCATTGACACGAAAGACGATGTTCGAGATTTCATCAGTATTAAAATTAGCTGCGAGAGAGATATTAGTCGTAATTGGAAGACCACCAATCCCAAAGGCTTTAGCAGTTTTAGCTTCATTGCTAGTATAAACGCCAATAACACGGTAACTAAATTCATTGACAGAGATGATTTGATTAACCGCAGCTTCTGGACTATCAAACAAACTCTTAGCTAGTTCTTCGTCCAGCAAAATCACACTGGCAAATTCCTTGTAGTCTTGTGGCCTTAGACTTCTACCCGCAACGATTTCATTTTCAACTGCGTTCATGTAAGTGCTATTTCCGCCTGTCAGAGTCGCTCGTTCAACTTTCTTATCCTTATAAGATAGGGTGACGTTGGTCGAGTTGGTGACATAGTAGCTGTCTACTCCTTTAAGTTTAGCAGCCTCCTTGACCCAGGATTCTAGTGGTTTTGGTGGTTCAACATGAACATCCTCTTCTTTCCCACTGACTGTCAAAGCGGATTGTTTCTGCGTAAAGGAACCGTCCTTGCTTTTAATAGGAGAGAAAAAGACATGGATATCCTTCTGTGATTTGGTCATGTTTTTATTGACCTGACGAGACATGGAGTCTCCCAGAGCCATGATGACAACGACAGACGAAACTCCGATGATAATCCCAATCATGGTCAGGAAGGAACGCATCTTGTGGGCCATGATGGATGAAAAGGCAAATTTCAGATTCTGCATCTTAGTTTTCCTCCTTTTCTACCTGAGCACTGTCAGACGAGATGACCCCATCACGAATGACAATTTGGCGTTTGGCATAGGCAGCAATCTCAGGCTCGTGCGTGACCATGATAATGGTCTTCCCTTCCTTGTTTAACTCCACCAACAGCTGCATGATTTGATTTCCTGTCTTGGTATCTAAGGCTCCTGTAGGTTCGTCCGCTAGGATGATAGAGGGATTATTTACCAAGGCACGCGCAATCGCTACACGTTGCTTTTGACCACCTGATAACTCAGACGGCAAATGATGACTGCGCTCCGTCAGCTCAACCTTTTCCAGAAACTCCTCAGCCAATTTCCGACGTTTTGAAGCCGAAACACCCGCGTAAATCAAGGGCAATTCGACGTTTTGAAGAGCATTAAGCTTGGACAAGAGAAAGAACTGCTGAAAGACAAAGCCGATTTGCTGATTGCGGACCTTGGCCAGTTGTTTCTCTCCAAGACCTGCAACTTCTTGTCCTTCAAGGTAGTACTCTCCACTAGTTGGTGTATCCAACATTCCGATGGTATTCATCAAGGTAGACTTACCAGAACCAGATGGTCCCATAATGGCAACAAACTCACCTTCATGAACTTCTAGATTGATATTTTTAAGGACCTGCAGTTCTTGGTCACCATTTCGATAACTCCTGCAGATATTTTTGAGACTAATTAGTTTTTTCATCAGCCTTCACCTCTTTTCCTTCTTCCAAGGAAGATGTTGGATTACTGATGACCTTGGCTCCGTCTGTCACACCTGAAGTAATTTCTTGGTTGTCTGCGTCCGCATTCCCCAAAGTAACTTCTACCTTCTTCGCTTTTTTCTGGTCGTCAACGACCCAGACATAGTTTTTGTCATTTTCGGTAACAACACTTGTCAAAGGAACAAGGATGGCCTTACTCTTGTTTTTGACTTCAACACTGACTGAGAAGCCTTGTTTCAACTCACCGATATCGCTAGTCACATCAACAGTATAAGGGTACTTAGATCCAGTATTCCCTCCAAGGGCTGCATTTGCTGCTTCTCCATTGTTTTTAGGATAATCAGAAATATAGCTGATTTTTCCTGTCCAGCTCTTATCTTGGTAAACCTTCGAAGTAAAGGTAACTTCTTGGCCTACAGAAAGGTTAGCAAGGTTGTATTCAGACAACTCCCCTTTGACCTGCAAGTTTTCATTACTTACGACATGTACTACCACTTGGCTATTACCTGTTGGCGATTTGGAAACATTACGATTAACTTCAACTACAGTCCCTTCTAGTGTACTGAGGACAGTTGCAGCATCTAGCTGAGCTTGAGCCTTGTTGAGCTGAGCAACAGCATCTGCACGGTTATCCTTGGCATCACTGATTTGAGAATCAATAGAAGATACTGAAGAAGTCGCTGCTTGCGCTTGTTCTGGGAGTCCAGCTTCTATTGGAACCTGTGGAGAAGCTGGTGTAGCTGATGCATTCTCACGAGCTTTGTTTAACTCCTCGATATGACGGTCTGCCTTTGCAACTGCACGATCAGCTGCATCATAGGCAGCTTGAGCATCTGCACTGCTGTATTTGACCAAAGCTTGCCCTTCTTCGACCTTGTCCCCGACTGAAACGAGAATTTCATCTAAATCTCCCTTACTAGCATCAAAATAAACGTATTGTTCATTTTTTGCTGTAACCGTACCTGATAAGAGAACCGATGAAGCAACAGAACCTTCCTTAGCAGTAACGATATGAGAGGTTTCCTCCTTGACTGCTGACTGGGAAGGTTGTCTAAAAATCAAAATCCCCGCAGCACCGATAACAATAGCACTGGCAACACCAATCGCTGTGTATAATTGCCATTTTTTTGCCTTCTTATTTCTTTTCATTTTTAAGCTCCTTTATTCTTTTGCCTTACAAAAACCATTATATCAGAAACACCAAGCCCAAACAATGACAGTTCAGATGGAAACAATGACAATTCAGGATCATTATTTCGTTCGGTATTCGTTTATTGGATTATTGTGCTAGGTATATAATACAACATCTTTTTGAATTTGGCAAGCGTTTTTATAATTTTTTTTATCGTAGCAGATTTTTGCATTCAAAAAATAAAAACGATAGAATATGACTATCAAAGCTATAAGGAGTTTTCTATGAGAGAATATGATATCATCGCCATCGGTGGAGGAAGCGGTGGCATTGCCACTATGAACCGCGCTGGCGAACACGGTGCTAAAGCAGCTGTTATCGAAGAGAAAAAATTAGGTGGAACCTGCGTCAATGTCGGCTGTGTTCCTAAGAAAATCATGTGGTATGGAGCGCAAATCGCTGAAAGCTTCCACCACTACGGCCCTGACTATGGTTTTACAAGTTCAGATGTTCAATTTGATTTTGCTAAACTTCGTCAAAACCGTGAAGCCTACATCGATCGTGCCCGCTCGTCTTATGATGGAAGTTTCAAGCGCAATGGGGTTGATATGATTGAAGGTCGTGCTCATTTCGTTGATTCCCACACAGTCAGCGTCAATGGTGAATTGATTCGTGCCAAGCATATCGTGATTGCGACTGGCGCTCGTCCAAGCATCCCAACTATTCCTGGAGCTGAACTCGGTGGTAGCTCAGACGATGTCTTTGCTTGGGAGCAACTTCCTGACTCCGTTGCGATTCTTGGAGCTGGCTATATCGCCGTTGAATTAGCAGGTGTTCTCCACGCGCTAGGAGTAAAAACGGATTTGTTTGTCCGTCGCGATCGTCCCTTGCGCACTTTTGACAGCTACATCGTTGAAGGACTTGTCAACGAAATGGAAAAAACAGGTCTACCTTTGCACACACATAAGGTACCCGTCAAGCTCGAAGAAACGGAGCAAGGTATTACCATTCATTTCGAAGATGGTTCTAGTCACACTGCCAGCCAAGTTATCTGGGCTACTGGTCGCCGTCCAAATGTAGACGGTCTGGAGTTAGAAAAGGCTGGCGTCACACTCAACCAACGTGGATTTATCCAAGTGGATGAGTATCAAAATACAGTTGTAGATGGCATCTACGCCCTTGGAGACGTTACTGGTGAGAAGGAACTGACCCCAGTAGCCATCAAGGCAGGACGCACCCTATCTGAACGCATCTTCAACGGGAAAACAAATGCTAAGATGGACTACACGACTATCCCTACTATTGTCTTCTCCCACCCAGCAATCGGAACAGTCGGTTTAACTGAAGATCAAGCTATCAAAGAATACGGCCAAGATAACATCAAAGTCTACAAGTCAAGCTTTGCATCTATGTACTCAGCCGTTACAAGCCATCGTCAAGAGTCTCGCTTCAAACTCATCACCGCCGGTGCTGACGAAAAAGTTGTTGGACTTCACGGACTTGGTTACGGAGTGGATGAGATGATTCAAGGATTCGCTGTTGCTATTAAGATGGGAGCAACCAAGGCGGACTTTGATGCTACAGTAGCTATCCACCCAACCGCTTCAGAAGAATTTGTAACCATGCGCTAATTATCGCAAGAGACCTCTTGAGGTCTCTTTTTACTTGTAAAATCGGCCGTTACAAAATTGTTACCTTGATTTCAAAAATAGGTTGACTTTTCTTTCTGAGTTAGTATAATAGTTACTATAATTTTGAAAAGAGGTTAACAGTTTTGAAAAAAGCTCATATATATGCTATCCCTGCTATCGGTGCAGCTCTCATCGCCGTATTGGCACAAATCAGTCTCCCTATCGGTCCTGTACCTTTCACTTTGCAAAACTTTGCGATTGGTCTGATTGCTACTGTTTTTAGACCCAGAGAAGCTGTTCTATCTGTAGCTCTCTATCTCTTGCTGGGTGCCATTGGTTTACCTGTTTTTGCAGGGGGAGGAGCTGGATTTCACGTTTTAGTCGGCCCAAGTGCAGGCTATCTTTGGTTCGACCTTGTCTATGCTGGACTTACATCTTATCTCATCCATCAAAAAAGTGGCTACATTCGCATTTTCCTAGCCAACCTCTTGGGTGACTCCCTCGTCTTTGTCGGAGGTATTCTCAGCCTCCACTTCCTTGCTGGTATGCCACTTGACAAGGCACTCGCTGTTGGCGTCCTTCCCTTTATCCTCCCTGATCTTGGTAAGATTATTGCCATTAGTTTCATTAGTCGTCCCCTACTCGAACGATTGAAAAGTCTTCCATATTTTTCAAGATAAAAGAATAGTCCAGAACAATTGTTCTGGACTATTTCCTTTCCAATTACTTTCTAAGAACTAACTGAAAATTAACTCTCTTTTAGAGATTATTTATTTTTACGGCTTACAAAGTACAATCCACCAGTCACTGCCATCAAAGCAAGTCCTGCAACTACTGCTGCGTTAGATGCTTTTTCACCAGTGTTAGGAAGTTGAGGTTTTGGACCTGGTTTTCCTGGTTCATTTGGTTTACCTGGTGTTGGTTTTTCAGGAGTGTGTGTATTTGTAACGTTCATACCTTTTTCTTCTGCTGTGTACCCATTCACAGTACCAACTTCTTTGACAGTGTACTCGATTGGTTTACCATTTGCGTAACGATCAAGGCCTGTAAACTCGAAGGCCCACTCGTTATCTGATAGAGCTGTTGCCTTTGTAACAGTTACAGTCTTACCAGTTTCTTTACCGTTGGCAAGAAGTGCTACAGTAATTGAGTCTGGACGAATACCGTCTTTATTATTAGCATCATCCCAGATCTTCTTACCTTTCACAGTAATTTTCTCTGGTGTATGTTCGTTAGTAATCGTATACTTACCGTCTTTTTCTGGAGTAATTGTTGAAGTATATTCTTTCACAGCTACTTCTTTGACAGTGTACTTGATTTCTGTACCATTTTCATACTTAGGAAGTGCTTTTGATTCGAACTTCCAACCAGTAGCTTCTGAAACTTCAATTTCTTGAACGAGTTCAGCTTTTTCGCCTTCCCCCTTAAAGATTTGAACTTTCACTTTATCTGTACGTTTACCGTCTTGGTTGTTGTTATCTTTCCAAACCTTAGTTCCTGAAAGGATAACTGTTTCTGGATTATGAGTGTTTGTCACTACTTGACCAGTTACAGAGGCTTCATAACCAGCTGGTACATCCACTTCCTTGATTGAGTAAGTGATTTCTTTACCAGCTTCGTATTGTGGAAGATTTGTGAAGGATGCTACCCAAGTGTTAGCGTCTGTCTTATCCTTAGCTGTCAAGGTCAATTTCTTACCTTCAACGGCTACTGGATCAGCATCTCCTACTTTTTTATAAAGTTGAACCGTTACTGACTCAGGACGTTTACCGTCTTGGTTATTCGCGTCGTTCCATACTTTTGTTACTTTGTAGTCGATTGCTTTAGGAGCATATTTGTTTGTGATCGTAAAGTCTGTAATCGTTGATTCGTATTCTGCTACGGCATCTTCTGTTACAGTGTATTTGATTTCTTTACCATCTTTATATTTTGCTAATTTCGTGAATTCGACAGTCCAAGTTCCGTCTGCGGCTGCTTGAACTTCTTTCGATTCAACTTTCTGACCGTCTGCTAAAAGATTGATTGTAATCTTGGTTGGACGTTTACCGTCTTGGTTGTTTGCGTCATCCCAGTTCTTAGTTGCTTTTACATCAACTGTTTCTGGAGAATAGCTATTTGTGATGGTGAATCCTGATGCAGCGTCACCAGTAACGTCAGAAGTGTAACCAGTAACAGTTACTTCTACTACAGTGTACTGGATAGGTGTTCCGCCTTTATCAGCATCAAGATTTGTGAAGCTTCCTGCCCAACCGTTTGCTTCAGTCAATTCAAGTGTTTTACCTGTATCTTGACCATCTGCAAGCAATTTAACTGTGATAGAAGTTGGACGTTTACCGTCTTGGTTGTTTGCGTCCTTCCATACTTTCTTCACAGGAACTTCAGTTTTCGCTGGAGTGTATTTGTTTGTAAATACAAGATCGTTAGCTTCTTTTGAAGCAGTTGCTTTCAATTCAGTTGCACTTACTTTCACAACAGTTACTTCAACTTCTTGAACTGTCTTATCGTAAGTGATGCCTGTTTCAGTTCCAGCAACTTCAGAGATGGTATACTTGTGAGTTCCCACTTGGCTCTCATCATATGAGATTGGTGAGAATGTCACTGTTCCATCAGCAGCGTTTTTCACCGTTTCAACAACAGTTCCGTCTTCTTTCTTCAATTCAAAGCTGTATTTACCAGCTTCAAGGTCTTTACCTTCAAGAACTTTCTTAGCTCCAAGAGTTACACTTGTAGCCCCTGCTGGAGTGTAAGTGTTCTCAAATGCTTTTTCATCGTCGTAAGTAACAGTTGCTTCAAGGGCACCTTTACCATTGTCCGCTACAGTAACTGTAGCTGTGATTGTTTTCGAGTCGTACGTGATGCCTGTAGCAGTTCCAGCTTTTTCAGCAATCTTGTAAGTGAAAGTTCCAGCTTTATCGAATTCCAAGGCTGAGAACTTAACGTTTCCATCTTTGTCATTCTTGACTGTTTCTTTCACGTTACCATCTTGGTCTGTCAAAGTAAATTCAAACTCATCAGCTTTCAACTCACGACCAGTAAGTGTTTTCTTAACTGCAAGAGTAGCCGGAATTTTTGAAGCTCCGTAGCTGTTGTTGAACTCTTTGTCAGCTGGATAAGTTACGTTAGCAGTAAGTTTTCCTTCACCATCGTCTGTTACTTCTACTGTGACTTTAACTTCGAGACTATCGTATGTTACACCGTCAATAGTTTGTCCAGCGTTTGTTTCAACGATAGTGTACTTGTATGTTCCAGCTTTAGTGTATTCGATTGGTGCAAATGTGACCTTACCGTCAGCAGTGTTCTTCACTTTTTGAACTTCTGAACCATCTGCGTCATTCTTCAAGACAAACTCAAACTCATCAGCTTTCAAGGTACGACCTGAAAGAGCTTTTGTTACTTCAATAGGAGCTGACGTTTTCTTAGGAGCGTATGTGTTTTCAAAAGTCTTATCATCGTTTTCGTATGCGACAGCTGCAGATAATTTGCCTTCAGCATCTGCTGATACAGTAACTGTTACGCCAACAGGGTTGGCATCGTAAGTAACACCTTTTTCAGTTGTGTTCGCTTTTTTCTCAACAATGTGGTAGTTGTATGTACCAGCTTTGTCAAATGTTAATTCGGCAAAAATGATATTACCATCCACATCATTTGTTACTGTTTCAACAACTTTACCTGTCTTGTCATCGAACAAGTCAAATTCAAACTCACCAGCTTTCATAACACGACCAGTCAATTTTTTAATTGCTTGGATTTGAGCATTTACTGGCGTTGGGCCTTCGTTAGTGATTTCTTTGCCGTTAGTGTTATACTTAACAGTATAAGTTGCACCACTAGCACCATTAATAGTAGCACCTTCAGCAAGTGGGATACCTGTTCCGTCTTCCAACTCACGAACAGAGTAAACTAATTTGCTGCCATCTGTATCAAGTTCCGGTAATTGGTCTTTCCACTCATAAGTGTAGACACCATCATTTTCAGTTACAGTTGGTGTATAAGAACCAGTGACAGGTTTAGCGTCTGTTTCTGCTTCGCTTTCTTTACGAACATAAAGACCTACACTTACTTGTTTGTAGTCTCCTGCGTTACCCTTAGTCCATTTTTTAGTGGCTGTAAAGTCAACTGTTTTACGTTTGTTCGGAATGTTCAAGATAACAGGTTCACCAGTCATCTTAACTTCACGTTCTGTTTTATCTAGAATATATCCGTCTTTAGTGCGAACTTCTGTAACAACGTAAGTTCCGTTTGACAATACAGGTGTGATGGCAACACCGTTTTCATCTGTCTTGATAGTGTATTTCTTCGATTTGTCGTCTTTATTGACAATATCGAATTCAACATCTTTCAATTTAACATTAGCATCGCCTTCATCATATTTAACGATTTTAACTTTACCAGCAAGGTCAACCGAAACTGTCGCACCTACCGATTTAACAGCCAAAACTTCAGTTGAGTGCACTGTTTTGGTGTTTGTAGTACCATTCCATGATTTCCATGTTGGACGAGCTTCTCCATCTACAGTGATACCAGCTGAGTTTTTAACTTTTGTGCCATCAGCTGGGGTAGTTGTGTGATATTCGAGATGGAAAGCCTTTGTTCCCGTGTTGGTTGGCAAGAGCAGTTCGTAACCAAAACCACTGTTTGTAATCTTCAAAAGAGCTTTGTGATCTGAATCAGCCTTATAAGCAGCAGGATCGGTTGTTACTTGATAAGTTTCCAACTCACTAGCTAGGTCTGCCTTTGAAGTATTCGTTGATTCATAAGTAACGGCCTTAAGAACAAAGCTGTCTGCGATGAAGGTAGCCAAGGAACCGCCATCTTTATCAATAGCATCTTTAATAATAACAGTCTTACCTGTTAAATCTTCAGCCGCACGGTTGACACGCATCCACCACGCTACATAATTAACCGTACCGTTCGACCAACCACCTTTGTGGATAATCTCACCTTCAACATTAACGGCATCTTCATCTTTATAAGGTTTAAAGGTAATGGTTTGTGTACCCCCGGGGAGGTTATAGGTTACCGTGTTTTCCGTGCCCGTCGTCGTTGCATTTGACGCAACGGTAAAGGTTCCTTTTACATTTTGTTTATCTTCAACTTCTTTACTGAAAGTAAAAGTTATAACACCTGTTACGCTGTCGGCTACTACTTTACCCAGGACTTTATTACTTGAGGTATCAATCAAATCCAAAGTGGCATCTTTAAGAGACAAACCATCTGGAACTTTGATTGTGAAGTAATCCCCTTCTTTAATATCTCCGGCAGCTAAGCCAGGAAAAGCAAACTTCCCATTAAATAAAACACCTTTGTAAGTGCTTCCCTTAGCATGCCAGAAAATTTCATCAGCATTTCCTGTATCCTCAGCAAGGATTTTAACGTCTGAAAAGACAACTTTATTGGTGATGTCTGCTGCTTCGACTTGAGTTGTTTTAGCAAACACCCCCAAGAGCATCAGAGGAAAAAGAACTGTTAATAATAATTTTTTGAAATTTTTATTTTTCATAATATTCCTTTCTAAATGATTGAAATTGATTGAATAGTGCATCGTCTTCTCCCCGTAAGCAACACCCCCTTTCAATCACGTAGATTAATTACATAGTTATGAGCCTTATACTATGTAATTTTGCTTGGGTAAAGAATATACTGTTAGCATTATTCAAAATATTAAATTCAATCTTTAGCAGGAGTATCACTACTCATGATCAGATGGAAATATAGCAAAATATCGTCCACGACTATTATACTACATATCTTTGAATATTTTTATTAAAATCTTTTTATCTATCAAGTTATTTATTTACACATTGTCAAGCGTTTTGATATATTATTTCATAACACCATATAAAAAATGACTTTCCTAAGAATTGTCTGAAAATACTGACATAATAGGAGTTTGCAAAAAGTAATGCCTCCTTGTAACAATCTGTTATTTCTAATAAATCTATGATATAATAGTCTTATAGAGGCTTTCAAATAATCATCTATTCAGTTTATTTATGCTAAAGGGAAAGCTTGGGTAATACTAAATCTAGTATTTTTAATATTTATAGATAGGAAGGTAAAGTTATGGCAAACAAAACTAGAGAGTTAATCTTAGATGCTTTTATCACTCTTGCAAGGAGAAACCCTCAGCGAACTTCTTTTACCATGACTGAGATTGCTGCAGAAGCTGGTATTTCCCGCCAAGCGATTTATCAAAAGCACTTTAATAACTTTGAAGATATTATCGATTATATCCACAAGGAGACCGATCAACAAATCTTCAATATTTTTAACAACTACTGTCCTGAAAGAGATGGCGATCCCATCACTCTCTTAGCGGACCGCGTTCTTCCTCTCATCTATGAAAAGCGAGAAGTCATCGGTGCCTTGTACAATTCTCAAGCCGACCCATGTTGGAAGGAGTTTCTGCGTGGGACATACTCGGAGTGGGTACTAAAAAATATTAATTACCAACTGAAATATAATTTTAGTAAAGAGGACATCGCTTATATCATTACGA
>CAUQPD010000029.1:0-20975 GCA_963519935.1 uncultured Streptococcus sp. | reverse complement strand
TACTAGCACTGATAGTACGTCGCTTACGAGATGTGGGTATCCATTGGGCCTATATTTTTATTGTATTTGTTCCTTTGGGTGCAATAACACTGCTCGTTATGCTCGCTATGCCAAGTCAACGATTTGGAGAAAAAGTGATAGAGAATAGTGAAACAAATAAAGAGAACACTGAAGACTCTCAGTTTGAAGAAATGGTACGAAAATATTAAGATATTTCTACTCTATTTTAAAGCGGCTGAGTCGCTTCGCTGCTTACGAGACGCTGGTTTCCACTGGGCCTTTATCTTCATTGCTTTGGTTCCTATTGCTGGACCGATTGCTCTTATTGTCATGCTTGCTTGGCCAAGTAAGAAGGATGAAGATACAGATACTGAAGAACAGGATCAAATTACTGCTTAAGCATGGAGTTGATTCCTTCTGATAGTAACAACATATAAAAAATACTCCTCAACCTAGTTCACTAGTGTTAGGAGTATTTTTGTATGGTTAGAGCTGGCTAATGATATCGTCAATGGTATGGGCAATCCAGTCAGGTTGATAGATGAGTAAATCAGCCTCTTCTCCAAATCCCCAAGAAACAGCGAACTTTTTAATGCCAGTTTCTTGGGCTCCGATCATATCAAACTTGGTGTCCCCGATAATGAGGACTTGGTCTGCAGGCAGTTGATGCATATGCAAGGCGTAACGGATGACATCCGCCTTGTGTGGCGTTTCAGGACTAGAACCGTAAATGCCATCAAAGAAATGATGGATTCCCAGATTTTTAGTCATATCGTGAGCAGTAGGAGTATTCTTTGTTGTAGTGATGTAGAGAGGGTAGTTTTGCGAAAGCTCTTGAAGCAATTCCGTTATTCGGGGGAAGAGTTGGGCTTCGTGGATTCCTTTTTCCTTGTAGTAAGAACGATAGATTTGAACAGCTTCTGAGATTTGTTCCTTGGGAAGACACGTTGCAAAGCTACTTTCAAGTGGCGGGCCCATGAAACCACGAATGGTTTTGGCATCAGGGCTTGGAACTCCTAGCTCTTTAAAGGTATGGGTAAAGGCATTGTGGATCCCGAGGGAACTGTCAACCAGGGTTCCGTCCAGATCAAAAAAGATAGCTGAGATAGAGGGCATGATTTCTCCTAACAGATAAACTTATTCTCCGAAGATTTCTTTTTGTAGGCGACGACCAGTAGGTGTGGCGGCGAGTCCACCCTCGGCCGTTTCACGAAAGGCAGTTGGAAGACTTGATCCAACTTGGTACATTGCATCGATGACTTCGTCAACAGGGATCTTAGACTCGATACCTGCCAAGGCCATGTCTGCTGCGATAAAGGCAAAGCTGGCTCCCATGGCATTTCGCTTAACACAGGGAACTTCGACCAAACCAGCGACGGGGTCGCAGATGAGGCCCAGCATATTTTTAATGACAAAGGCGATGGCTTGACTAGCCTGATAGGGAGTTCCACCTGCAGCCAAGGTCAAGGCTGCGGCACTCATGGCAGAGGCAGAGCCAACTTCGGCCTGGCAGCCACCTTCAGCGCCTGAGATAGAGGCATTGTTTGCGATGACTAGTCCAAAGGCACCAGCAGCAAAGAGGAAATCTAACTGTTCTTCGTGGCTGAGGTCAAGTTTTTGGATAGCAGCAGTGAGAACGGCTGGCAGACAGCCAGCACTTCCTGCGGTTGGAGTAGCGCAGACCAAGCCCATCTTCGCATTGTGTTCATTGACCGCGATGGCATTACGGGCTGCTGATAGGATGGTAAAGTCAGACAAGGCCTTGCCACTTTTGAGATGGCGGTCTAGTTTGGCCGCGTCTCCACCCGTTAAGCCACTACGGGATTTATTTTCACTGAGACCGAGCTCGACAGAGGCTTTCATGACTTCTAGATTGCGTTCCATGAGGAGGAGAACTTCTGGGCGTTCCCGACCTGTTAGTTGATATTCTGTCGCAATCATGAGTTCTGCGACATTTCCTTGGAAGTCTAGATCTGCCTGCTCGACCAATTCTTTGATAGAATAAAACATGTTTCCTCCTACTTAAAGAAATTGACATTGTGGAGATGAGGGATTTTTCGGATTTCTTCAATCGCCTCTTCGCAACTTCGACTATCGACTTCGATAATCATAATGGCTTTTTCTCCAGCTTTTTCTCGAGTCACATTCATCTGAGCGATGTTGATATCGAAACGAGAGAGGGCTTCAGTAACATGAGCAATCATACCTGGAACATCCTGATGCACGATGATAATGGTTGGTGTGTTCATGTTGAGAGAGACAGCAAAGCCGTTAAGTTCCGTAACTTGGATATTTCCTCCACCGATGGAAATTCCTGTCACACTGATGGATTTGTGTTCATTCTTCACAGTAATTTTAGTGGTATTAGGATGAGGAGCGTTGCTATCTTTCTGAATGGTCCAGACAATCTTGATACCACGTTTATGGGCAATCTCTAGGCTATTTGGAATGTCGGGATCGTCCGTATCCATACCTAATATACCAGCGACGAGAGCAAGGTCGGTTCCATGACCACGGTAGGTTTTGGCAAATGAATTAAATAATTGGAATTCGACTTCTGTCGGCGTATCATCAAAGATGGAAGAGACGATTTTCCCGATGCGAACAGCTCCAGCAGTATGGCTACTTGATGGGCCAATCATAACTGGTCCGATAATGTCAAAGACAGATTGAAAACGAAGTGAGTGCATCTGTTTCCCCTTACAAAGATTCTTATATCTATTATATCAAAGAATGGACCTCTGCGCTTATTTCCCTTATCAAAAGCTTAAAATGATTAAAGATAGTATAAAATAAGGTCTTTTGTGACAAAAACCTCCATAAAACGGTAAATATAAAACATTTTTGTAATATTTCTACATAAAACCGTTAAACAACGGTAACATTCGAGGAGTAGAATAGTATCATAGATAAAAAGGAGAATTTTTAGATATGTCATTAACAACTAAAAAAATTAAAACAACTATCGCAGGAGTAGCAGCTTTGCTTGCTTTCTTTGCTCCATCACTTGCATCTGCCCAAGAAACTGTAACTTACACAGTTAAATCAGGTGATACTCTTTCAGAAATCGCTGAGAAGTACAACACAACTGTTGAAAAATTGGCGGCAAAAAACAACATCAAAGATATTCATCTTATCTATGTTGACCAAGTTTTGGTTATTGAAGGAACAGCTTCTACTGCAGCTCCAGCAGCAACAACGGAAGAAACAGCTCCAGTAGCTACAGAAACAGTTGAAGAAGCTCCAGCAGCAACAACAACTTATGAAGCCCCAGCTGCACCTGCAACTCCAGCAGCAGAAAGCAACACTGCAGCAGCTTCTACTGTAAGTGGTTCTGAAGCAGAAGCCAAAGAATGGATCGCTCAAAAAGAATCAGGTGGTAGTTACACAGCTACAAACGGACGTTACATCGGACGTTACCAATTGACAGATTCATACTTGAACGGTGACTACTCAGCTGAAAACCAAGAACGTGTAGCAGATGCCTACGTTGCAGGACGTTACGGTTCATGGACAGCTGCCAAGAACTTCTGGCTTAACAACGGTTGGTATTAAGAATACAAGAGTCCTTTAGGGCTCTTTTTTGTTTACAAAGATGTTAACTTCTCGCTCTAGCTCTGTTAGTAAGTGTTCATCTTCTACTAGTTTAGCTAAGGAGAGTCCATTCTGTATCAACTGAGCATCATTAGCACAAATGCCGATACGAATATAGGAAAACGCAAGTGTATCGTACTGTTTGCTTGCTTTTGCCTCCTCTAAGAGAGTGTAGCAAAGCTGTTTGCAAAGCAACTTATCACCATTGTAAAGATAAAGAGTTGAGAGATTCAGAAGCAACATCATACGAAGCTGAAAGACAGGACTATAGTGTTTATAAACCTCTAGTCGTTCGAGAATTTTTTCGGTAATCTGATGAATATACTCCATAGGAAAAGCAAAGAGAATGGTATTAAGGACTTTGAGGTCACTCTCATACCAAGTATCTTGTTTCTCAATCTTATCCCATAATCTGTTTACAATGTTGTCAACCTTACTTGACAATTTTTCTATCCCATTTTCACGGATGTAGATAACGATTTCGAGCATATCTTGCAACTGCTGGATGGGAAAATCATGATGTGTTTTTAGATAATGTTGGCATTTTTTGAGTAATTTACTTAAGTCGCTCGTACCACTAATAGAAGCCATTTTTAGAAAAGTCTGCATGATAGTTGATCGTTCACTTGGGTGGTAGAGATGGCAAATATATTCAAACTCTTCAAAACTCATATTAATTTGCTGGAGAAGAAATTCCATATTCTCATATTTTGGAGTTGTCTTGCCACTTTCTATTTTTGATAGGCTGGTTCTTGAGAGAACACCCCCACAGACCTCTTCTTGAGTCAATCCTTTTGACTCACGGATTTCTTTATAAACATTTCCAAAATCGTAGCGCATGATTCCCTCCTTATTTGTGAAAAAAGTTAACAATAAATTGAAACTGATTAAAAATATTGTATCATAGTAATATAAAAAGTAAAAAAGAAATCTAAAATAAATTTGTGAAAAAGGTTAACAAATTTTACGACAAGGTATATTGTATTTTATAATCAAGATGATGAAGTACTAAGGGGGTATCAAATGTATAAAAAAGTATATCGTCTGTTGTTATTTATGTTATGGATGGTTATTTTCTTCCCTTGGGGATGGCTCTTATAAAATTTTGATTAAGTAAAACGAAAGGAAGGTGAGTCCAATGGACTTCAATGTTTACAAATGAACCAATTCATCTGTTTCTGTGAAACAGTTCAAGATATAAGATGTGAGGAAAATATCATGAAAAAATTAGTAAAAATTGGTGTCGCAACCGTAATGGCATGTGGTCTGCTTGCTACGACAAATGCTTTAGCAGTATGGGTAGATGGTGGTCAATGGAACTATGGAGTAGGTTGGACAGGAACTTTTGGATATTCTGATTATTTACATTCTACTCGCTCTCATACAGCAACTGTCCGACATGGAGGTAGAATCTCTAAGGATCGTCAGGGTCCTAGGGTTTGGGCACAAGCTTCCCTTACTAAAATTCCGCCAACAGGATTAGAATATTTCTATGGATTTTAAGTGAAATTTTCCCTCTCCTATTAGGAGAGGGAGAACTTTATTGGAGGTATCTTTATGAAAAAAATCAGTAATTTCTGTATGTTACTACTGCTTCTGTGTACCACTTTCTTTGTTTTTAATGTAAACTATACACGAGAAGTAGTTCGGATTCAGGAAATGGGAAAGACAGCGAGTTCTTTGGATGTATACTTGAAAGATGTCAATGAACCTGCAGAATCTGTTCTTCGATTTTTTGAGTATGTATCAAAGGAATACAAAGTATCCATCATCAAAACAGACAGTGGTGATGAGGTAATCAAGTCTGGTGTTTTTGATAAAGATACCTTCCCCTACCAAGAGTTTGGGATTTCTTCCCTTGGTTTTACCACAGATGGTGAAGGAGTCTACAGTAATAAAGAAATTTCCAATAAACTTGGTACGATTCCGACCTTTCTAAAAGCCAAGCCTATTCAGCTTATGACTTTTCAAGCCTACATCAAGGATACATCTCGTAGTTTAAATGGTCGCTACACGATTAGTTCGGCTCAAGAGATGGATAGAGATCAGATTTTACAGAAATGGAGCGATTTTTTCAATATAGACCAGGCTACCTTGCTAGAGCCAAACTATAAAAGTGCAGTGGAAGTCTTAAATCGAGATTTGCTCTTATCTGCTATTATTTTTGTCTTGGCTATTTTGCTTCTTGTCTTAGTAACAGTGTATCAGCCGATGATGGAGATGAAAAGAGTTGGGGTACAAAAATTACTTGGTTTTCAAGATCGGGCTGTTTTAGCTGATGTTGTGAAAGGCAACCTCTACCTCCTCCTAGGTGGGGCGCTTGTGATCAATCTAGGAGTGTGTTTCTTGCTTGATTATAAGCCGAAAGATTTGTTCCCTATGCTGTGGTTGTCTCATTTTTTGCTTTTGCAGCTTTATCTCTTTATCAGTTGGTTGACTTATCTCTTAATCCAAAAAATGACAATCAGCTCTCTGCTGAAAGGTTTTTCATCTTTCAAATTTGGTTTACTCTTTAATTATTTGATGAAAATTGGAACTACTATTTTACTGACAGTCTTGCTAGTTGGGGTAGGAAAAAGTTTGGAGCAAGAAAACAAAGAGTTGGATTACCAGAAACAGTGGATCAGTCAAGGAAATTATCTGACCTTGGAATCTTTCCAACTCAATGATAACCTGTGGCAAGAGCAGTTGGCAGGCTCAGGGCAGGCAGTGGATTATTTCTATCGATTTTATCAGGATTTGGTAGAAAAAACGCAGGCGGGCTATGTGCAAAGTAGCAACCTGCCTATAAAAAATTTTGCCACTGCAGAACAAGTGCAGCGGTATCAACTGGCTGATATGCTAACTGTTTACTATGCCAATAGTCATTTTTTAGAAAGTCAGGGATTCAAGTTACCCGATACCGGCACTAAAAAAGTTATTTTGATGCCAGCAAGTACGAAAGGTGAAGAAGATAAGAATCAGCTCTTGGGGAAATTAATTGCCTATCTTTCGATGAAGTATGAAGAGCAGCAAAAACGAACGATAGAGGAGATGGATATCGAGATTGCTTACTATGAAGGTGATTGGTCATTCTTCCCCTATAACGAAAAGCGAAAGGAAAATCTCTACAATCCAATTATTAGCTTGGTCAATGATTCTGATATGATGTGGGATGAAAAAGCTTCCCTTTCAACAACAGGTTTAAATAATCCCATTAAAATCGAAAATACAGCTCAACATCAAAAAGAGGTGACAGCGTTAGTTGAGAAATTATCAGATGGGAATTATTTAAAATTTTCATCTATTCAAGCCATTCAACAAGAGAAAGTAGATTCTTATCGAGATGCTGTTCGGAATTTCAACATACTCTTTGCTTTGGTTGGTCTTCTTAGTATGATGATTTCCTACTTCTTACTAGTAACAACTTTCTTGTTGAAGCGAACAGATATTATTACCAAGAAGTTTATGGGTTGGAAATTGATAGATCGGTATCGTTCCTTGCTGGGTCTTCTATTAGCCGTTTATAGTCTTCCTTTTATGGTTTTGCTATTCTTTACACAGGCACTTTTCCCGCTCCTACTTTTTGCAGGATTTACAGGCTTAGATATCCTGTTTGTGCTTTTCTTGGGCTCTAAGATGGAACAACGAAATGTAGTGCAGTTATTGAAAGGGGATCACTTATGATAAAGTTGGAAAATGTTACGAAAACCATTGGAAAAAAAGTTATTTTGGAGAACTTATCTCTGAAGATTAACCAAGGGGACTTAGTTGCGATAGTTGGAAAGAGTGGTAGTGGCAAGTCAACCTTATTAAATCTATTGGGTTTGATAGATGGTGATTATAGTGGGCATTATGAAATTTTCGGTCAGCAAAATGTACCTGTCAATTCTGCTAAGTCGCAAGCGATTATCCGCGAACACATTTCCTATCTGTTTCAAAATTTTGCTCTGATTGATAATGAAACAGTAGAGTATAATCTCATGCTTGCTCTAAAGTATGTGAAATTGTCCAAGAAAGATAAAGTTAAAAAGATAGAAGAAATTTTAGAGAGAGTGGGCTTGTCGTCAACCCTATATCAGAAGGTTTCAGAGTTATCTGGAGGGGAACAGCAACGAATCGCAGTTGCTAGAGCCATTTTAAAACCGAGTCAGCTCCTTTTAGCAGATGAACCAACCGGTTCTCTAGATCCTGAAAATCGAGATTTGGTTTTAAAATTTCTCTTAGATATGAACAAGGAAGGGAAAACGGTCATTATCGTTACCCACGATGCCTATGTAGCTCAACAATGCCATCGAGTCATTGAATTGTGAAAGAGAATGTGGCGAGTTCATTGATCTCTTCATCTTACCTGTAATTGGACAATTGTATTTTTAAAAAACCAAATAGTATAAATAAGCTTATTATATGTAAAAATATATCATATAATAAGCTTTTTCTTGATTAAAATGAAATAAAATACAGTTTTTCCTTGACAAACGAAAACGAGAGGAGTATTATTTATACAATAATAAAGTATAAAAATAAAAGGAGGCTCTTCTATGAATAAAGTGAAGAAGGTGTTGATGACGATGTTTGGTTTGCTTATGTTCCCCTTATTATTTGCTTGTAGTAACACTCAATCCCAAGGTGTTGAAGCTATTAAGGCTAAAGGGAAATTGGTGGTGGCCCTAAATCCAGAGTTTGCTCCATTTGAATATCAGAAATTGGTCGATGGGAAAAATCAGATTGTAGGTTCAGATGTTGAGCTAGCCAAAGCCATCGCAAAAGAACTAGGTGTAGAAGTGGAGCTCTCTCCAATGAGTTTTGACAATGTACTGGCTAGTCTTGATTCAGGCAAGGCCGATCTTGCCATATCAGGTGTTTCTAAAACGGAAGAGAGAAGTCAAGTTTACGATTTTTCAATTCCCTACTACACTTCGAAAAATAAGGTTATCGTAAGAAAATCTGAATTAACGAATTACCAATCAGTGAAGGATTTGGCTCAGAAAAAGGTTGGAGCGCAGAAAGGTTCTATCCAGGAAACTCTGGCTAAAGAAACCTTGCAGAATTCTTCTCTCGTTTCACTTCCTAAAAATGGAAATTTGATAACAGATTTAAAATCAGGGCAACTGGATGCGGTTATCTTTGAGGAACCAGTGGCGAAAGGATTTGTAGAGAATAATCCAGACCTAGCCATCGCTGAGTTTGATTTTGACAATGATAAAGAAGATTCCTACGCTGTTGCGATGAAAAAAGATAGTAAAGAATTAAAAGAGGCGGTTGACAAAACCATCCAGAAGTTGAAGGATTCTGGGGAGTTGGACAAATTGATTGACGATGCTTTTAAAGCCTCTATCGATAAATAGAAGGAAGGAAGAGAAATGAGTAAGGAAAAAGTCATTTTAGCCTATTCAGGTGGATTGGATACATCAGTTGCTATTACATGGTTAAAAAAAGACTATAATGTAATCGCTGTTTGTATGGATGTGGGTGAAGGAAAAGATTTGGAGTTCATCCATGATAAAGCTCTCAAGGTTGGGGCTGTAGAGTCTTATGTCATTGATGTTAAGGAAGAATTTGCTAATGACTATGTTTTAGTGGCCCTTCAGGCACATGCTTACTACGAACAGAAGTATCCCTTGGTATCTGCTCTGAGTCGCCCTCTTATTTCAAAAAAACTCGTTGAAATAGCTCATCAGACGGGGGCAACCACAATTGCCCATGGTTGTACAGGCAAGGGAAACGACCAAGTTCGGTTTGAAGTCTCTATTGCAGCTTTGGATCCCAATTTAAAAGTAGTTGCGCCTGTTCGTGAGTGGAAATGGTCTCGTGAAGAAGAAATCCAATATGCCAAAGAAAACGGCGTCCCAGTTCCTGCTGACCTTGACAATCCTTACTCTGTCGATCAAAATCTTTGGGGACGTGCAAATGAATGTGGTGTTTTGGAAAACCCTTGGAACCAAGCGCCAGAAGAAGCATTTGGAATCACATCTTCGCCAGAAGAGGCACCAGACAGTCCAGAATTTATTGACATTGAGTTTAGCTGTGGGGTGCCCATCTCCCTCAATGGAGAAAAGATGAAAGTGGCTGCTTTGATTCAAAAGCTAAATGAAATTGCGGGCAAACACGGTGTTGGTCGTATTGACCATGTGGAAAATCGCCTAGTTGGTATTAAGTCAAGAGAGATTTATGAGTGCCCAGGTGCTGTGACTTTATTGGCAGCTCATAAGGAGATTGAAGACTTGACTCTTGTGAGAGAAGTGGCTCATTTCAAACCCATTATCGAAAATGAGTTGTCCAATCTCATCTATAATGCCTTGTGGTTTAGCCCAGCAACTCAGGCTTTGATTGCCTATATCAAGGAGACACAGAAAGTTGTCAATGGAACTGCAAAAGTTAAACTTTATAAGGGGAACGCCCAGGTAGTGGCTCGGAAATCTCTAAATTCTCTTTACGATGAAAATTTGGCGACTTATACTAGTGCGGATACTTTTGACCAAGATGCGGCTGTTGGATTTATCAAGCTTTGGGGGCTTCCGACTAAGGTTTATTCAGAAGTTCAGAAAAATGTTGAGTAGTGACACGATAGAAAGGGACGACAGGATATGTCGAAAAATACAAAATTATGGGGTGGTCGATTTGAAGGCACTGTGGAAGATTGGGTAGAACAGTTCGGTGCGAGTATCTCCTTTGACCACCAGCTGGCAAAATTTGATTTGATGGGCTCCCTAGCTCATGTTCAAATGCTAGGACAGACTGGCATTTTAAGCTTGGAAGAGGCGGAGCAGATCCAAGATGGTTTGAAAGCTTTGTTGCGAGATTTAGAGGCAGGAGAGCTTCATTTTGATATTGCAAATGAAGATATTCATATGAATATGGAAGTGTTGCTGACAGAAAAAATCGGTCCTCTGGCTGGGAAACTGCACACGGCTCGTTCTCGGAATGACCAAGTCGCAACGGATATGCACTTATATCTAAAGGAGCAACTTGGGCATGTCTTGGATAAGTTGGCGAATCTGAACAGTGTTTTGCTGGATTTGGCTGAAAAACATGTGGAAACCATCATGCCAGGCTATACCCATTTACAGCACGCCCAACCGATTAGTTTTGCCCATCATCTCATGGCTTATTACAATATGTTCCAAAGGGATAGCGAACGCTTTGCATTTAACTTGAAACATACGGACCTATCTCCCCTGGGTGCGGCTGCCTTGGCAGGGACAACTTTTCCAATCAATCGTCAATTATCGAGTGATTTATTGGGCTTCCAACAACCCTATACCAATTCCTTGGACGCAGTGAGTGACCGTGATTTTATCTTGGAATTTCTATCAAATGCCAGCATTTTGATGATGCATATGAGCCGTTTTTGTGAGGAAATCATCAATTGGTGCAGTTTTGAGTATCAGTACATTAGCTTGTCTGATAGCTTTTCAACGGGTTCATCTATCATGCCCCAGAAGAAAAATCCTGATATGGCCGAATTGATTCGAGGGAAGACAGGAAGGGTTTACGGGCACTTACTTGGACTATTGACCGTCATGAAGTCTTTGCCTCTGGCCTATAATAAGGATTTGCAAGAGGACAAGGAAGGCATGTTTGATACAGTAGAAACGATTTTAAATTCTCTGGATGTGTTGGCAGGTATGCTATCGAGCATGCAGGTTAATAAGACCAAAATGCAGCAATCCACAGAGAATGATTTTTCGAATGCGACCGAACTGGCAGATTATTTGGCTGAGAAAGGACTCCCCTTTAGAGAAGCGCATGAAATAGTAGGGAAATTGGTTCTAGACTCTATCAAGCATAGTAAAAATATCCAAGATTGGGATTTGAAGGAGTTGCAAGCCTACCATCCCTTGATTGAAGAGGATATTTATATCTACTTGCGTCCAGAAACCGCTGTTCAGAGACGGAATTCCTTAGGAGGAACCGGCTTTGAGCAAGTGAAATACCAGATAGAACAGGCGAAGAAAGAACTTAAAGAGGAAAATTGATTCGTTTGCAAAGTAAGAAAGAGAGGTTGAGGTGATTTATCAGCCTCTTTCTTGTCTTCTCCAACCAAGCGTGTTATAATGAATACTGCTCAAGCGACCTTCAATCGTTAAAGCACACACGACCTTCAATCGTGAATAAACGAATAGATGGGAGACTTACCATGAGTGATAACTCTAAAACACGTGTTGTTGTGGGGATGAGTGGTGGTGTTGATTCGTCGGTGACGGCTCTCTTGCTCAAGGAGCAGGGCTACGATGTGATCGGTATCTTCATGAAGAACTGGGATGACACAGATGAAAACGGCGTTTGTACGGCGACCGAAGATTACAAGGATGTGGCTGCGGTGGCAGACCAGATCGGCATTCCTTACTACTCTGTCAATTTTGAAAAAGAGTACTGGGACCGCGTTTTTGAGTATTTCCTAGCGGAATACCGTGCAGGGCGCACGCCAAATCCAGATGTTATGTGCAACAAGGAAATCAAGTTCAAGGCCTTTCTGGACTATGCCATGACCTTGGGAGCAGACTATGTAGCGACTGGGCATTATGCCCGAGTGGCGCGTGATGAGGATGGCATCGTTCATATGCTTCGTGGCGTGGACAATGGCAAGGATCAGACCTATTTCCTCAGCCAACTTTCGCAAGAACAACTCCAAAAAACCATGTTCCCCTTGGGACATTTGGAAAAGCCTGAAGTACGAAAACTAGCAGAAGAAGTAGGCCTTGCGACTGCTAAGAAGAAAGATTCGACAGGGATTTGCTTTATCGGAGAAAAGAACTTTAAAGAATTTCTCAGCAACTACCTACCAGCCCAGCCTGGTCGTATGATGACTGTGGATGGTCGCGATATGGGCGAGCATGCAGGCCTTATGTACTATACGATTGGTCAGCGTGGCGGACTCGGTATCGGTGGACAACACGGCGGTGACAATGCCCCTTGGTTCGTTGTCGGAAAAGACCTTAGCAAGAATATCCTCTATGTCGGACAAGGTTTCTACCATGATTCGCTCATGTCAACTAGCCTAGAGGCGAGTCAAGTTCACTTTACTCGTGACATGCCAGAGGAATTTACGCTAGAATGTACGGCTAAATTCCGCTACCGTCAGCCTGATTCTAAGGTAACAGTACATGTCAAAGGAGACAAGGCAGAGGTCATCTTTGCGGAACCACAACGTGCGATTACACCAGGACAGGCAGTTGTCTTTTACGATGGCGAAGAGTGTCTAGGTGGCGGTTTGATTGACAATGCTTATCGAGATGGACAGGTTTGTCAGTACATCTAAGATTTTCTAAGAGGAAAGAGAATGTTTCAGTTTTTTAAGAAAAAAACGGCTAAAGAAGAGAAAAAAATGAGTCTCTCTGACTATAAGAAAGAGTATTTGAGAGAGAAAACGACAGAGTCGATTGAAGCCTTGTTCAAGGAATTGAAACGAGCTAAAGTCTGGGTCCCCTTCAATGCATCTCTGATGGATGGGGGTGACGGACAAGAAGGTGCTCGCCTAAAACCGGATATTCTGCGAAAGGGAGACGACTACTTTTATCCTTGCTTCATAGAAATTCAGGACATTCCCAAGGACTATTATGACCGATTTTCTTGGTTGCAATTGCCTCTTACGGACTGTTTATTTGCTGCGGAAGAGATAGGGGAGTTTCCGGTGAGAGGGATTGTTTTAGATGCTTTCGCTGACTCGGTTGAGATTGACAAAGGAGCTTTTGAAGCGATTCGCCAATCATAGTACATTTAGATTGACAAATTTTCTCAATTTGCTACAATAATAAAAGCAATAGAAATGATGGTCAAAGCTCATGGATGTTGCAGGCTTTTTTGTCCTGCACTTCTTACGAGTTTTGACTGTTTTTGTGTCGTTTAAGGGAAAGGATAAAAATGACTCAACAAGACTTTCGGACAAAAGTAGGAAATACGGTTTTTGGTGTTCGGGCGACAGCCTTGATTCTTCAAAATCGCAAACTCCTAGTTACCAAAGATGAGGGCAAGTATTACACTATCGGCGGTGCCATCCAAGTCAATGAAAGAACGGAAGATGCGGTAGTCCGCGAAGTGAAGGAAGAACTGGGTGTCAGAGCTCAAGCTGGGCAGCTAGCTTTCGCGGTTGAAAATCGTTTTGAACAAGACGGTGTTTCCTATCACAACATCGAATTTCATTATCTAGTTGATCTACTGGAGGATGCCCCATTGATCATGCAGGAAGATGAAAAAAAGCAGCCCTGTGAGTGGATTGATTTGGATAAACTCCAGAATATCCAGCTAGTTCCAGCCTTCTTAAAAACAGCCCTGCCGGATTGGGACGGGCAACTAAGACACATTCATCTTGAAGAATAGGAGAGAAAATGACTTATAATTTTACGGAAGAATACGATATTATTGTAATCGGTGCGGGACATGCTGGGGTCGAGGCATCTCTAGCTGCCAGCCGTATGGGTTGTAAGGTTTTGCTTGCGACCATCAACATTGAAATGCTGGCTTTCATGCCTTGTAACCCTTCTATCGGTGGTTCTGCCAAAGGGATTGTTGTGCGTGAAGTTGATGCCCTCGGTGGTGAGATGGCCAAGACCATTGACAAAACTTACATCCAGATGAAGATGCTCAACACAGGGAAGGGGCCAGCTGTCCGTGCCCTTCGTGCGCAGGCTGACAAGGAGCTTTACTCTAAGGAGATGCGCAAGACAGTTGAAAATCAAGAAAATCTGACCCTTCGTCAAACCATGATTGATGAGATTTTGGTGGAAGATGGCAAGGTTGTCGGTGTTCGTACAGCGACCCATCAAGAGTATGCTGCCAAGGCTGTTATCGTGACGACAGGAACAGCCCTCCGCGGGGAAATTATCATCGGAGACCTCAAGTACTCATCAGGACCTAACCACAGCCTAGCTTCGATTAACCTAGCTGATAACCTCAAGGAATTGGGACTCGAAATCGGTCGTTTCAAGACAGGAACCCCTCCACGTGTCAAGGCTTCCTCTATCAACTACGATGTGACAGAGATTCAGCCAGGGGACGAAGCGCCAAACCACTTCTCATACACTTCACGGGATGAGGATTATGTCAAAGACCAAGTTCCATGCTGGTTAACCTATACCAATGGTACCAGTCATGAGATTATTCAAAACAACCTCCACCGTGCACCTATGTTTACAGGTGTGGTCAAGGGTGTGGGGCCTCGTTACTGTCCGTCGATTGAGGACAAGATTGTGCGCTTTGCCGATAAGGAACGTCACCAACTTTTCCTAGAGCCGGAAGGGCGCAATACAGAGGAAGTCTATGTCCAAGGACTTTCAACCAGTCTGCCTGAGGATGTGCAGCGCGAGCTAGTTCATTCCATTAAAGGTTTGGAAAATGCAGAGATGATGCGAACTGGTTATGCCATCGAGTATGACATGGTCTTGCCTCACCAGTTGCGTGCAACTTTGGAAACCAAGAAAATCTCAGGCCTCTTCACAGCTGGTCAGACAAATGGAACGTCAGGTTACGAAGAAGCTGCTGGCCAAGGGATTATCGCGGGTATCAATGCGGCTCTGAAAATCCAAGGCAAGCCTGAATTGATTTTGAAGCGCAGTGACGGCTATATCGGGGTCATGATTGATGACTTGGTGACCAAGGGAACCATTGAACCCTACCGTCTCTTGACCAGTCGTGCAGAATACCGTCTCATCCTCCGTCATGACAATGCCGATATGCGTTTGACAGAGATGGGGCGCGAGATTGGCCTTGTGGACGATGAACGTTGGGCTCGCTTTGAAATCAAGAAAAATCAATTTGACAATGAGATGCAGCGTCTCGATAGTATTAAGCTCAAGCCAGTCAAGGAAACCAATGCCAAGGTTGAGGAGATGGGCTTCAAATCATTGACAGATGCGGTGACAGCCAAGGAATTCCTCCGTCGTCCAGAAGTTTCTTACCAAGATGTGGTGGCCTTTATCGGGCCAGCTGCTGAGGACTTGGATGACAAGATTATCGAATTGATTGAAACAGAAATCAAGTACGAAGGCTATATTTCCAAAGCCATGGATCAGGTTGCCAAGATGAAACGCATGGAAGAAAAACGCATTCCAGCCAATATCGACTGGGATGATATTGATTCTATCGCGACAGAAGCTCGTCAGAAGTTCAAACTTATCAATCCAGAAACCATCGGCCAAGCCAGCCGTATTTCGGGAGTAAACCCAGCAGATATTTCCATTTTGATGGTGTATTTGGAAGGTAAAAATCGCAGTATTTCTAAAACTCTTCAAAAATCAAAATGATACGTCGTCGGCTTCTTACGAATGAGTTCAAAGCTTGGCTTTGATTCATCTCCAGCCTCCCATAGTTCCCCGAACTATGGGAGCTAACTTGAGTTATGCTTTCGTCTAGCCTTCTAGTCTGATTTCGATTTTTATTGAGTTTCAATCTCAAAAAAGTATAGAAAAAACAGCTCCGAAAACGGGGCTGTTTTGTTAATGGACTCTAGTTTTTTATTGCATATTTAAATATTTGATTAAAAGAAATCTTTTATGCTACCGATAAATTATTATTAAAACATTTAAAATGATGAGTAAATATAATTTTGATAGAAGAAATGTTGACTTGAGATTGATAGTTGTAAAAGTAATGATAGTGATGGGGAATATTGACTATAGGAGAATCTGTTACTTATTATTATTTATAGAACTATATTTATAAATAAATTTGACATTAAAATTATTTTATGATAAAATGAAAGCGTTAACAAAAGAATTTAGCTAAACTAGAAAGGAGGAGTTTGTCAGTAGTTGTTTTGCTGAATACACTATTCGTATTTTAGTTTATACTTTATACTTTCAAAATTGGCAGATATATACAAATTTCAAATGTAGTTGCGGAGGTTGATCAGAGATTAGTACCTATTACTTGGTAGCTGAAACGATTGTCTCGCCTAAGATTCTTTGAGTGGATTTTAGTTTTCGACATCGTTACACTAACCCTAGTCTTTGCATCTTATCACGAATAAAAAGACACTTCTCTCTATAAGAAGTTCCCATTTTTTGAAAAAATAAAGTATTGTGGAAGGAGCTGATTAAAATTAGAAAAATAAATCCAGATATCTTATTTCTATGTGGTGTTTTGGTCATATGTTGCTCTTTTTTGCTTTTCCATATAAATCCTTACCATGTAGCTGATGACGAGCTAATGTTAAAAATACAATCTATATTTTGGAGTTTGTTGTGGCGTCCAGTTCCATCTTTAGGAATGGTGGTAGGGGTGATTATGATTTTTAAGAGTTTAAAAAAATAATATCGTTTTATTTTTAGTATTCGATTTTCTAGTTAGAATGGAGATTGGATAGGAACAAACTTAAGTTGATATTCTTATTGTTGTTTAGCTTGCTCACTTTTGGAATATTTTTAGACGTCAAAGCAGATACTATTCCAAGTCCTGATTTTGAAGTGATATCAGAGTTGGTATTAAAAGAAAATAAAACTGGAGTAATTTATGAGTTTGAAAATTTAGAAACTAGAGAACAATTTTTAAAATCTAGAAATATAACGTCTTCTAATGCAAGTTCATTCCGTTCTTATGGAGTGAGTAGTGTCCGTAGAACATACCTCAGCTCTTACCGTGATACAGCGGTTTCTGGACGAGTTTCTTATACTGTTTATGGGGGAGCTCAGGAGCTAGTGTGTCAATATCATCAGGACAAAGTTTTTCTTCTTCTGAGTATGGAATAGGTTTTACTTATGGAAGCGCAGCTACTCATTTTGTTCCACCTTATAAATATGGTTATATAGTTTTGAAAGCTTCTTTTACAGTTAATATTTATAAATTAGAGGTTAAATATCAAGGAACTAATGAATGGCGTCCAGCTGGACGGATTAAGACATTTAGTAACACAAATGTTTGGACCGAGTTGAGAACTTACAGTTAACTACTTTATAAAAATAAAAGAAAAAATATAACAGACTAGAATAACGAAGATGTGGTGCATAAGCACATCAAATTCCTGAGGAACTGACAGTCCTCAGGAATTTTTACTTAAATAAAGCTCACACAATAATGAAGCACACCCCAAAAAGTAAGAGCAAAATCCAACTTTTGGGGTGTGCTTCATGGGTGAGGGATGATTTATTCTTCTTCGTCTGGTGTGAGGATCATAGGGATGATGATTGGTTCACGTTCTGTATTTTCATAGAGGAATGGTCGAATGGCGTTGACAATAGCACCATTGACAGATTGGATGCTAGCATCTTTGTTTTTCAATGCGATACGAATGGCATTGAAGAGGATGCGCTGACTTTGACGAATCAAGTCGCCAGACTCTCTCATGTAGACAAAGCCTCGACTGAGGATGTCTGGACCAGACAGAATCATCTGCGATTTGAAGTCAACAGTTGCGACTGCAAGTACGACACCGTCTTCGGATAGATCTCTACGGTCTTTGAGGACGGCTGCACCGATTTCGCCGATACGATTTCCATCGACATAGATGTCTTGGGCATTGAAATGACCTGCGATACGAGCTGAGTTAGCAGTAAGGGCAAGCACGTCACCATTGCTCATGATAAAGATATTGTCCTTCTCGACACCAGTATCCACCGCTAGTCCAGCGTGGACTTTTTGCATGCGGTATTCACCATGGACAGGCATGAAGTATTTTGGCTTAATCAAGCGGAGCATGAGTTTTTGCTCTTGCTGACCACCGTGTCCAGATGTATGGATATTGTTCACTTTACCGTGGATAACTTCGACACCAGCTTCTGAGATAATGTTAATCAGCTTGTTGACGCTAGTGGTGTTTCCAGGAATTGGGCTAGAAGAGAAGATAACGGTATCGCCGGGTTGGAGTTGCACTTGACGGTGGGTTCCGTTGGCGATACGAGAGAGGGCTGCCATCGGCTCCCCTTGACTACCTGTACAAAGGATAAGAACCTCGCCAGCAGGGTAGTCTTTGATTTCATTTGGCTCGATAAAGGTTCCCTTAGGAGCTTTGATGTAGCCAAGTTCGATTCCGTTGACAATGGCCTTTTCCATAGAACGACCAAAGACCGCAATCTTGCGTCCAGTCTTAACAGCAGCATCTGTTGCTTGCTGGAGACGGAAAATATTTGAGGCAAAGGATGCAAAGATGATACGTCCTTCAATGCCTTGGATAATCTTCATGATGGACTGGCCAACGACTTTTTCAGAGTTGGTAAAGGTTGGTACTTCCGCATTTGTCGAGTCAGACAGGAGACAGAGCACACCTTCTTCACCAAGGGCAGCCATACGGTGCAAGTCTGCAGGTTCTCCAACTGGAGTAAAGTCAAACTTAAAGTCACCCGTACAAACGATTTTCCCTTGAGGAGTATGAATGACAATCCCCAAAGGCTCTGGAATGGAGTGAGTGGTTCTAAAGAAAGTTGCCTTGAGATTTTTAAAGGTCAACTCAGTGTTGTGGTTGATTTCGTAAAGTTTGGCGTTGCGCAAGAGGCCGTGTTCTTCGAGTTTTCCACGGATCAAAGCCAAGGCAAGTGGTCCAGCATAGATAGGGACATTTGCTTGCTTGAGTAGGAAAGGAATCCCACCGATGTGGTCCTCGTGTCCGTGTGTAATCAAAACAGCCTTGACGCGGTCGATATTGTCCACGATGTAAGAGTAGTCAGGGATAACGTAGTCGATACCCAGCAAGTCATCTTCTGGGAATTTAATCCCAGCATCGACGATGATAATCTCGTCTTGGTATTCAATTCCGTATGTGTTTTTCCCGATTTCTCCCAGACCACCGATGGCAAAAACGCCGACTTCTTCAGGTTTAAGAGTGTAGGCCATATTAGAACTCCGTAATCTCGAAAGCGCCAGTTTCTTTTTCGTAATCTAGCAATTTGTCAGACAAGAGTTCAATAAATTCGATGTTGTACTCTGGGCGGTTTTCTTCGACAAGTTGGCGAGCAGCGATACGGCCCTCAAGTTCTGAGTTGGCATCGATGTCTAGGTAAAGTGAGCGTGTTGTTTCACGACGTGGGCTACGTTCTTTTGTTTCTTGATAAAAAACTTTGTAAATCATTACATTTCCTTTCGTATTTTCATGATTAACCTGCAGAAAACAACAGCTGATCAGCTGTTTTCTTTTATTTAATTCTGAGTAGTAGATTAATCCTGATTCGTTAAAATTATAATGATTATACCATAAAATAAGGGAATAGTAAAAGGTGGAGATAAGAAAATGTAAGAGTGATTTAGTCTAAAAGTATTCGGATTCCATATTTTTGAAATGCCTGTCCTGGATACTTTTAATCTTATGATAGATAGCCGTGCTTGCGGTACCAATCTACCACGTCAGCTAAGCTTTCTTCGAGAGGGCGATGCTGTCCGCCTAGCTCGCTCTCGGTTTTGGCAAAGCTAAAATTACTTTTGAGATATTCTTCGGCCATGAGATGAGCGAGCTCATTGGTAACCAAAATTGGTTTTTTGGTGAGCCGGTGGTAGAGCTCACTTGCTTGGGCATAGATTTTGACGAAAAGAGGGGAGATCTTGCGCTTGGGGGCGGGAACGCCAGTGATTTTTTCCAGTATTTGGTACAATTCTGTCATGGTCACTTGCCGTCCAACTGCCAGATAGCGCTCCTTTGAGCGTCCGTATTTCATGGCGCGGAGATGAATATCTGCTACATCTCTAGCATCCACCATATTATAGCTAGCCTTTAAGATACCTGGAAGTTTTTGCTCTACAAAATTGATAATCAGCTGCCCACTGGAGGTCGGACCAAGGTCTCTAGGCCCCAACATTACACTCGGCAAGATAAAGCAACCGAAAACATCTGAATGCTTGTCCAAGAAATCACGAACGGCCTCTTCACTCAAAATCTTGCTGCGATAGTAATCAAAAGGAGTATCTTTTGAGCGAGACATGCTTTCATCGATTAGCTGGTTGGCCTCACCTTCCAGTACGACACTGGAGGAAGTATGGACAAATTGGCGGATACCAGCCTCATAAGCAGCTTCTAGGAGATTATTTGTTCCTATGATATTGGTGTTATAGAGCTCCTGCCAGTGCTTGCCGCCTTTATAATTATCGCGGAAAAAAGCAGCGGTATGAAAGAGGCTGTCGCAGTCTGCTAGATAGTCGCGATAGCTTTCGGGCTCCAAAATATCCCCCTTGACAATCTGGATAGGCAAATCGCCAAATTGTTTACGCGCTTTTTCCTCGGAACGAACGAGAGCTGTCACTTGAATGTCTTCCTTTAGCAGAGCGCGCACGAGATTGTTGCCTAAAAGACCAGTAGCGCCTGTTACAAAAGCGTGCCTTATTGTTCTAGCTGGTTTTTGATTTGTCTGGGTTTGGGTCATCCATTTTTCCTCCTTTTTGCAAATACATGATATGTCATCTATTTAAAATTTTATATTTTTTAACTAAGATTGTCAACAATTTACCTAATCTAGTGTAAAATAGTATAGAAGTGATTTTTGAAA